>CAZKBD010000062.1:0-11111 GCA_964550945.1 uncultured Methanosarcinales archaeon | reverse complement strand
GGATGGAATTAGATGGAATAATTGGAGAATAAATATGGCTTTTTTTCTAGCTGCATTAGTGTTGTTAGTTGGCTGTGCAAAGCAAGCTGAGAACCCATTATCAGCAATGCCTGCAATCGATAATACAGAAACGCCTGAGAGGGCAGTAGTAGAAGAGCCTAGTCAAGAGCCTGCTCAAAAACCAACTGAAGAAATAATTGCTGAACCTATAAAGCAGGAGCCAGAGGCAGCAAAAACTGAGGAAGTGGAGATTAAAGGATTCGCGTTTGACCCACAATCCATTACAGTAAAAAAAGGAACAACAGTCACATGGACTCAGAGGGATTCTGTTAGGCATACTGTAACATCTGATGATAATCTGTTTGATTCCGGCCTTTTGTCAAAAGACCAGTCGTGGAATTATACATTTGATGATATAGGCACATTCAGTTATTATTGCACACCTCACCCTTACATGAAAGGAGAAGTCGTTGTAGAGTAAACAGCCAAAGATGGAAGAAACTGGCGATTATGAAAACATCCATCTAATTGGGTGATGAGAAGATGCCTAAAACATTTTGGAGATGCAATGTGTGCAATGATATACACTATGGGACGGGCTGCCCAGAGATATGCCCAACTTGCCAGGCAAAGAATGCCTATGTTGAAATTAGTAATGAAGAAGCTAAGAATGTGATGGAGCTTTGAAAAAAGAAGACCTTATGAGGATATGGGAAAAATTCAGCGAGAAGAATGACTTCAAGCTAAATCCCGACCAAGAGCATATCAATATAATAATTGACGGCCTTTTAAAAAATGAAAAAAAATTTGGCCTTAAGCTATGCCCATGCAGGTTAAGAGACGGTTCAAGAGAAAGAGACCTAGAGCTTATATGCCCATGCAATTTCAAATCCCAGGATGTATGGGTGCAAAAGAACATGTGCTGGTGCGGATTATTTGTAAAAAAAGATTGATGAGGTAATAAAGATGGGAAAAACAGAAGAAAATTTAAAGGCTGCTTTTGCAGGAGAAAGCCAGGCAAGAAACAAATATACTTATTTTGCAAAGGTTGCAACAAACGAAGGATATCATTATATTGCAAAAATCTTTGAAGAGACTGCATTGAACGAAATGCAGCACGCAAAGGACGAGTTTAAGCTTCTAAATGGCATTGGAAGCACAAAAGATAACCTGAAAGAGGCAATTTCTGGCGAGCATTATGAAACAACAAAGATGTATCCTGAATTCCAGAAGATTGCAGAGAAAGAAGGCAACAAAGAGGCTGCTAGATTATTCAAAGAGGTCGGAGAAGTTGAATCACACCATGAAAAAAGATACAAAAAGCTTCTTGAGATGATTGAAAAAGGAGCTGTTTACAAAAGAGACAATCCAATAAGGTGGAAATGCTCTAAATGCGGCTATATCCATGTCGGAACTGAGCCTCCAGCAAAATGCCCCTCATGCAAGCATGCGCGAGAGTATTATGAGCCAGAGTGCATGTGCTTTGAGGAAGAATGTGAGATATGCAGTTAAGCAGCTGCTGAATCAAGATATATAATATCAGAACAAAATAATAAAAAATTAATAAAAAATAAAGAAAAGATTACCTTTTCTTAGCCCCTGATATAAGCACTCCAAAAGCAAACAAAGTGGCTCCTGCCAGCAATATGATCAATATTGCCACTAAGAACACATAAGTTGATGAGTCTGTAAAGGTTATTGTTGTTGGTTGTATCCCTTGTCCTGCTCCTCTAGGCGCATAATACATAGGGATTTCTATTGGCTTTTGTTTCTGGACTGTCACTTTTTCCTCTGTTTTTTTTGTTGTTATTGGCGCATCGCATTTTTCTTTTGTCAGCTCTACTGTTTCCTCATCTGCCAATTTGCCGTCGTAATAAGCTTTTACTGTGATAGGATATGCTCCTTCTTTGGCGTTTTCCAATTTTATTGATAAGCTATCTGCATAATCGCTATCATCATCAGTCCCTTCAGCAAGCTCTCTGCTGCTAAATGTCTTGCTCACATCCAAATCTTTGTTGTATATGCTTACACTTACCTTGTCTTCATCTTCTGATCCAATGTTGGTTGCTGTAAATCCTAGATTGGCGCTCTTCTGGCACTTTACTATTGATGGTGACAATTCAACATCCCTCAATATAACGCTGTGCTTGTCTTTCTTCAATTCCAGATAAACAGTCCACTCATCAGAATGCCTTGTACCATTTTCATCATCGCCTTCAACCAAAATTTTAACATCATAAGTGTCTTCATCAACTTTTAAAGGCATTGTGAACTTTATTTTCTCTGATTTGTCCTTGCCTGCGCTGATATCGCCTATCTCTGCATCTTCTTCCAGCTCCTCTCCGTCATCTATTCCATCAATGGTTACTGTTGCTTCAACATCCTCGATTTTCATGTCTTTAGCATATTTGTTTTCAACTTCAACAGTGAATTCAACATTAGATAACGGCTTTGCTTCTTTGTTTATTGTGTCTCCGTTGCCAACATTCTTGTCTTTCTCATCATCTACCTTTGCCTCTACATTCTTTATTCTAAGCTTTGGTGATTCTGTTACAGTAATGGTAAATTCTTGTGTATCACTGCCACCATTGCCATCCTCAACTAAGCTTTCCACATTATAATCGCCGATTGCATCTGGTGTCCAGCTTATCATTCCATTGCTGTTTATTGTCATGCCAGTTGGCTTTGTCGTTAACGAATATGCTAAGGTATTTCCATCTAAGTCAATTGCATCAACATCATACCTATATGGCTCGCCAACATAAGCTGTTACAACTGGGCCTGAGGTTATCTCAGGAGCTCTGTTTGATATCACAAGGAAAACACCATTAAATTGACCTGCCTCAAATACAACATCCCCATTAGTAGTTGGTGGTGCTGTATAGCTGATCATATTGCAGAAATCACATAATTCTGTGATTTCAGATTCGTCAAATTTAAACTCGTTGCTGTATTTTATCGCTGGAATGTCTGTATAAGACAAGTCGAACAATGTTATGTTTACTCTTTTGTTCAGCTGTGGATATGTGTCTGCATTAACACCAGCCATGTAAGGCTCTATGCCAACATTTCTGTCCAAATCAACCACATTCCTTAAGTCAACAGGCTCTAGCCATTCTATCCTTCCGTATGCGTTTTCAATTATTAATGGGAAAACGCTTGCAAGCTCCCATTCAGTCAGTGAGCACAAATCTGAAGGTGTTGTTGTAAAGGTATCAGCAATTGGGCAGCTTGTCTCTGTCAAGATCCAGCTATGGCTTGCTGCCGCGCTAGAATCGCTGACTTCTATTAAAACATCCTTGGTGTATCTGCCGACAAAATTGCTTCCATTATAGATGAAATTAGCTCCATGCCCTTTTACTGCTCCATCAACTGTCCATGTCAGTGTATGGGCATCTCCAGCATCAATATCCCCATAAGTTATGCCAAACTCCTCGCTTCCATCTTCTGCGATTATTGGATTGATAGTTGGATAATAGCTGTTGATTATTGGAGCGTCATTTGTAGGTGTTACTGTTAGGCTAAATGTTCCGTGGATTCCGTTGCAGTCAAGCGTTACAGTCTCTTCGCCATCATTAAAATTAGGCTCCATGCTCTCAATTTTCAGGTCATTGCCGCCAAAATAAAGCCTGTAATGCGCTCCAGGCCCAAGTACTGTCACGTTTTCCGCATCATCCGGGTCATTGCACAATGGCTTTAAATTGCTATAAACAGTTGTTCCATCTGGGCTGTCTTCTCCAACTGTCTTATCATCTAATGTGCTCCATACAGCAGCATCATTAACTTCATTTACAGTAAGAGCAAAAGATTTTGCAACACCATTGCAATCTAGATTAACGGTTTCTGTTCCTGCCCAATCAGCTTCTAGATTATTTATTATTAAGTTATCTCCACTAAACACTAGATCATAATGTGTAGGTGTTGAGTTTACTGACATGCTTATTGAGCTGTCTACATCGCTGCATTTCAGCAAAAGGTCTTCATAAACAACAGTTCCATCTGGGCTGTCTTCATTTATCTGTTTACTGGATAAAACCTGCCATACAGCTGCATCATCAACGTTAGAGACAGTTATGACAGCAACCTGCTCATCATAACCGCTCTTATCGTCTTGTACTCTAAATTTAAAGCTATGTTCACCTACCTCTTCCTGGTCTGGAGTCCACCTAAACTGGTTTCCATTTTGCGTGAACCTCGTACTATTGACAGAATATGTTAATATATCATCTGTATCGGTATCAGTAGCAACCAGGGTATAAGTATATTGAGTATCTTCGGTTGCGTCTGCTGAAGGTATTGAGGTTATAGTTGGATTCCTGTTTACATTTGTAACAGTAACATCCCATTGCTTTGTCGCTGTCCTATGAGTAGGATCCTCTACAACCAGATCCATATCATGAGTTCCTGCTGCCAAGTAATCTGGGTTGTAGTTATAGACTCCAGAATTGCCTGATCCGCTAGCAACAACAACTGAATCAAGCTTATATTGGTAGCTCAATGTATCTCCATCAATATCACCTGCAGTATGGCTAAACGATAACATGCCATTCTCAGCAATGTCAGGAGTTAAATCAGTTGGTGAAAAGGTATTTATTGTTGGTGCATGCTGGGGTATTGGGGTAAAGTCTTCTGTTGGCAAGTTTATTGCATCGTTGAAGTCTCCATTTCCTCCATTCTCAAAAGTTCCTGTTATTGAGCCGCTATGGCCTGGAACAGTTAATGTAAATGTAGCGCCTGTTGAGAAGCATATATTGTCTGCTGTATCAAAATACCCGTTTCCATATAAGAAGTTAGGTACTTTGCTGTCATCAACTTCTCCTGTGTTGTAAACATATCCTGAGTTTGCGCCGCTTGTTACTGTTATTATGTAAGGTGTATCAGCAGGAGCATCTATTCCAGCTATAATTATCTTTCCTCTAACATAATTAGGCATCAGATCATCAATGCAGCTTGTAGTTATAGGGGTCATGAAATTACTGGTGCTTGATTCTGCGCAATTGCCGCTTGAATCGCAAGACTTAACTTTGTAGTAATACGATGTGCTTGCATCAAGGCCAGTCAAACTAACTGAATGTAATGTGACAGAAGAGCTGCTTGATCTCTCGCTGCCTAAGCTCAATGTTTCTCCATAATAGACTGTTGAATTAGAAGATTCGTCTGTAGCCCAGCTAACAGTTGCAGAGTTGCCAGAAGGGGCAACATTGATGTTAGATATGGTTGGAGCTGTTGTATCAGCTGCTGCTCCGTTTGTTGCATCCCTTGTTTGTGTTGTGAAAACCCAGTTATCTGTTCCATCAGGAACTCGCTGCCATGTTCTGTCATCTCCTGCACTATCTGCTTTTGTTGGTGTTTGGTCAACCTGTGCATCACTTGGGTCTTTCAAGGTTACAAACTCATCACCATTATTTAATTTAGAAGAGCTTAATTCAGCAACATAATACCCGTGGCTGGGTATAATTGTTTCTGAAATTGTATAAATCAAACTTGGAGTTGTTAATCCATCATAAAGCTTCCATCCAGTTATATTTACTGCAAAAGCATTTGGATTGTATAATTCAATCCATTCATTTCCTAAAGAGGGATTTGATTCAAATTCATTTACCTTTATTGTTGGGGAAGAAGCAATTGCAACTGCAACTGTGTTATCTCCTGTAATAGGGAATAAGCTAACGCCGTCAGTATAATTGCCTGCAAATAGGTAAGGGCCGCTTGAAACTGGAGCAGTCGCATTGTATTTCAAAACCCTATTAGTGTTATCCAAAAATAACCATGATACCTTATTTCCAACAAGGCTTCCTGTATCGCTTATCCCAGATACTGTCCAGCCAGCTGGCACATACTCATCAACCCCATAGACTGTTGCTCCACTTCCATCAACGCTTATAGATACCTCTAAAATTTGAGAGGGATCAGCACTGTTGTCTGAAAAGCTTCTTGTTGCTGACAGAGCAGACACGCTGCTAGCCAATAACGCAACTACCAAAATCAACACAAATATTTTTCTTAACATGAGATTTCCCCTCCTTTGTATCTTAACATTAAGTTTACCATTTCAAGCAAGCTAAGGCTTGTTCCGCCTGTCTTGTAGTCTAGCATTAAACCCACTATCTCAACTAAGCTAACGCAACCATCGCAATTAGCATCAGCATCTGTATTGCAGCTTGCCACATTGCTAGTTCCTTTAGTGGGTGTTGAGAACACTGCAAAATCATTATTGTCTGCATTTGTATCGCGGCCATTAGGGCTCCTTCCTACAGACTCGCCTTGATCGCCAACAGGAGCATTGTTAGCAGAATTTCCGTCAGTATCCCATGTAGATGTTGGGCCATAGACAACTTGGTCAACAACCAGGCCAAAACACTCTAGTTTCATCATGTATGCGCTATTTCTTAACTCATCAAATGAGTTGATATCATATGCTGCAAATCCACCTGCAGGAATCGCTCCATTCAGTTCTGCTATAACTCCTTCAAGCTTATTCCTTATTACGCATCCAGATGTGTCATAAGCTGCAGTGCCAGGATTATAGACCTCGATCCATTCACTATCCCCTGTGTTTGGATAAGGCATGAATTCATTGATAATTATATTCTGGACATCTTCCATTACAGTAACATTCAAATAAGGCCTTAGTGGATAATCATTATCTCTTGAATAAAATCCGACATATTTCCTTGTTGTTTCTTCCTCTGCGCTAACTAGCGCAATTGATAATGTATTGTCAGGCTCATTGATTATTGAACCTACATCAAATACCTGCCATCCAAATGTACCGCCAGTCATACTTACACTATCAACTATTTGGCCATGTGATGGCTTGTTATTCCATGTGGTGCTGGATTCAGCCCAGCCATCATTGGTGACATAATGCAGATTGACTGTCAAGCTTCCTTCACCGCCAATTGCATCTACATTAAAATTTGCTCCTGTAACTGCATAAGAGTCTAATGAAGAAAGGTCAAACCTCAGATAGCTCCTGTGCTTTCCATGGTTGTCATCATAGCCTGCCCTTAGATTGCCATTGTTTAGGTTAGTGCTTGGGCTAGAGCTATCTATGTAGACATCTGCTATAGGAAACAACTTAATATTCCCGCCAAATACAACCGGCATCATCATGATTACCATCAACCCCCAAACTAATTTTTTCATTTTCATTCATGTTCATTCATGGATTGTAGATCCAAGTTGCAGCGCTATCTGCTTTGAACCAATAGCCTTTGCCTGGCTCTAGTTCAAATGGATTAAACCATCCATAACCATCATAATAAGTTGCAATTGTATAGCTGCCATCTGAATTTCTTTTGGAAACCTCTATCACTTCTGCTGGCAGATCAGTGAGCTCTATATTTGATCCAGAAGTTATACCTATTAGATTAAGGCCCTCTGATAAAGCCACAGATTGCTGCCCTATTGCTTCAATGCCCTCAATTGTTTCTGTATGCACTGAATCTGAATAGACAAAATACCCTTGATTATTCACGACAGTTGAAGTAACAGCCATAGAGCCGCCGCTATAAGTTTTAACTTGGCTTATATGTGAGCTGAATATGTCATTTGCGTTTGTTGTTCCAACTAAAAGAGGGATAGATATTAGGTTATACCCCTCAGCCAATTGAAGATCAAATTCAATAACCTCAGCTGCAACAGTAAATCCGAAAACATCTGTCTGAGCCTCGTTCCCTGATGTATCATTAGCCCATATGTAATAACTGATAACATCTCCTTCAGTATAGCTTCCGATATTTGCGCCAAATAACCCATTTCCTGAATCTTCCATCTCTTCTACTATCTCTATTCCGCCGTTAACCGTATATCTTAACAGAACAGTATCAGCAAATGGCTCATCTATTTGTATATAGACCGTTATGTCTACTCCCTGAGATGGCAATGCTGGATCTGTATAAGGGTTTATAGTGAATACAGGAGGAACCGGATCATCTACTGTTGCTGGGTTGCAGTCATTGTCTATGCCATCATATTGTATTTCAATTTGCCCTGAATTGACATTTGGGTTTGTTTCATCGCAATCCTCTGCGCCAATATACCCGTCTCCGTCTCCATCTATAATCCACGCTATAGAATTCTTAAACAGTTGTCTTGTTTCATCTGTCCAGTAGCTCGTATCAGATATGCCGAAAAATACTGTATTAGCGTTGACTAATGTGGTCTGCCCGTCTTTGCTCAGGACAGTTCCAGCAGGAACCGTTCCAATCACAACATCAGTTGGCCTGTCTTTTCTGGATCCTACTATAGTAATTCCGCTGTAGATGTTATATTGATTCATGTAGAACAGCTCAGCATTTTTGCTTGTATAAACTTGAACATCAGTTTCAGTGAATCCATTAGTGATTGTGTGGTTTAGGTCAACAAGATCTATATGGAATGGCACATTCTGCTTTGATTTTGAGACTTCCTGAGTCCACCCCCATGCATCCATGTTCTTTCCGTCAACAAGGACTGCCGGGTAATCATTTACCGGAATCTCCTCTGGATTAGGAAAATCCTCATTATTCAACAATATCATCTTAAACTCAGAAAAATCATAATTGCTGACTTCTGTGTTCCTTATTACAGTATAACTTAGGCCAAGCTCTCCTAAAGTTGATATAAACTCGCTATTCAACGATGAGCCGTCATTTACTATGTAAGCTACATCTGTTGCATCAACAAAAGCTGCAAAAAGTAAGATAAACACCATGCCTGCTACAAAGAATTTCATTTTTTTCCACCTCGTATAAATATTAGGGTATACACAAGAACACCCGCTAAAATAATGCCCAATATTATCAAAATGCCGGTTAATAGTTTTGGCCCTCTTTCTGATTTATCGCCTTCAGAACCTTCGGCAGGGTCTCCTAATCCATCTTCTTCAGCTTCTTGTTCTATTATTTGCGTTTCCTCTGCTTCTGGCTCTGCTGATTCGTTTGATTCAGGCGTTAGTTGATCTTGCTGCTCTTCTGCCTCAAGAGCGTCAAAATCTCCATTGCCCTTTACGATGATTACTAATGTCTGGGCTAAAGCTGCGCCAACATTTGCATCCAGCTGAGAAAATTTCACAAGTATATCTCCTTTATAATTTCCTGGCTTGGTTATTGTGACGTCATAAAAAACCTCTTTCCTTTCATCAGGCTTCATGATAAACTCAACATCTTTAATTTCAGCCATATCTTTCAAATCTCCGATTGGCTCTAATCTTATCTTCACATCATATTTATTGTTATTGTTCACTATAACGCTTTCTGTGAAAACTAAAGGTTTCTCCGGAGTCACGTTTTTGTATAGAACCATCTTAGGCTTGTCTATAGATGCCACTAAAGCAGTTACAGATGCTGTGGCTAATAGGACTATCATTAGATATACCAAATACCAAACTATTTTTTTCAAAGTTCATGCCCCCCAAATGTTTTTTACCTTTTAATGCTAAAACTGACTTGTTACTAGCTAAAAATGAAAGTTAGCCTGTTTTAATTTAAATGTATTATTGTAGTATAAAATAGCTAATTTGATTAGCTATTTTCATCACATATATCTTTTTAAATGAAATTTTCACCCCAACTTATGGACGAATCAGACCACTTCTCCAACAAAATAAAATTT
This sequence comes from uncultured Methanosarcinales archaeon, assembly GCA_964550945.1. Lineage (GTDB taxonomy): Archaea > Nanobdellota > Nanobdellia > Woesearchaeales > CAZKBD01 > CAZKBD01. The sequence goes on along the minus strand of CAZKBD010000062.1, from coordinate 1,514 downwards.
GCCATCAGTAAAAGTGCCTTCACAAGGCGTTGGCACATCCAGCTGGAAAGTAAGCGACATTTCCGAATCTTGCGTCAGCAGCGAGTCTTCAAATCCTGAATTGATAATCCTGCACATATTAGATACGCTAGGCAGAGATTCAACAGTCATATTCGTAAATCCATCCAGCCCTGCTACACAAACATCGGTTGAATAATTTCCTACGCCAGGAAAGCCGTTGTCATTGCCTCCTGAATTTAGATAGCCTTTTGTCGCATAATAACCAAATGAAGTATGTGGAATTCCTGTAGATGTGCCGCATGTTGCGCTTGCATTTATTGGGTCTGTAAAAAAATTATCAGATGATATGTACATATCCAGAACCACCGCAGACTCTTCAGGCGCTGCATCATTCCTTATGTAAACGCTGTTGGATATTGAAGTTGTGCCTTGCTTAACACTGCCAAAATTTATTGAGCCGTCAAGAGTCAACTCTATAGTTGGATTAAGGTATATGCTGTGTATCATATTGCTATCTCCAGTCAATCCGGTTTGATCAGTAGCCCTGACAAAAACTTCGTATTGGCCTGTCCATGAAGGTGCAATAATAAGCTCGCATATATATGAGCCCATAGTGGCATTATCATAAGCTAAAGGATCTCCATGATAGTCTACTATGCCAAAACCAGTGAAGTCCAAAAAGTCTGCAACTGGTGCGCATGCGCCGGCGCCTGTCTCATTAGCGCTTTTTAAGATTAGTTTATTAACCGAACTTATATCCGCTATGCCATCACCATCTTCTACTACAATATAATACCTGAATATTTCTCCTTCGAATGCGTAATTATATCTCTGAGGTATATCCACGCTTGTATCTCCATGAACATTTGTCCTTGCAATCCCATAAATCCCTGCTGTGTTTGACGTCGGAGTGCTGTTCAACCATAATGTGGAAGCAAAATCAACAAACACTAAAGGCGGATGCTGGCCAGGTGCTATCGTAAGGTTCATCAGTCCTCCGCTATCTATAGAGCCGCCTAAACTGCTAACAAAAGCTCCAAACAAAGAGAATGTACATATAACAAATACAGCACTAAACAACTTTTTCATTTTAATCCCCCAAATTATTTTTACTTTTATACGATAACTAAAAGAGTTTGCTACTCTTTTTCAATGAATGAAAGGCAGTTTATATATAAGTATTATTGTGAACAAAAATGAAGAATTTGATTGTTATAACACAGTAAATTATGTATTTATAACTGTTGTCCTTTGTCCTGTACAAAAGGTGAAATCAACATATTTTCTTTATCTCATCAACCTTTTTGGATATTGCCTTGTATTGCATCAAATCAAATCTCTGGTTGGTAATAAGCTTTTTAGGCAAAGAATAAAAATAATCCCTATCCAAAATTCTTTTGCACTTGTCAAAAAAAGGATTAACATTGCTGCATTTGTTTAGGTGCTTTTTGAATTCTTCTAGTAGACGCGGTTGATAATTGCTAACATTTATATACTAGTAGTTTCATGAAATA
>CAZKBD010000061.1:0-11118 GCA_964550945.1 uncultured Methanosarcinales archaeon | reverse complement strand
GAGCTGACCCAAAGCGCGCTTTTTCAACTACTCTTAGATCAACTTGTATGCCTTGCTTTGTTATTATTGATGACCTAGTCTTTCCTTTTGCAAGGACTCTTTTTACAACAGGAAGTTTTGTAAAATAATCCGCTACTTTTTCAGGGTTTTTGGTTGTTACCAGCATATCCACATCATGGACAGTATCTTTTTTTCTTCTGACTGAACCTGCTGTCACAACTTGGTCCACTTCTTTTAATTGCCTTATGCTTTTTTCTATTTCTTCTGCTATCGGCAGGACTAGATTAAGTGGCTTTCTTTGGTCTTTTTTTCCAAGCTCAATTGATTTAAGGATGTTTTCTTCGCTTTTTTCCTTGAAGGTAGGGATATTTTTTATTTTATGCTCCTGGGCTGCTTTTTTTAGCTCATCTACCGATGTTATTCCCAGTTTTTTGTATAACAGCTTTGCCCTCTTTGGACCCATTCCAGGTATCTGCATTATCTCTTCAAGCCCTTTTGGAAGCTCTTTTTTTAATCTTTCATATTCATTTATTTTTCCTTGTTCGATGAATTGGATGATTTTTTTCGCTAAGCCTACACCAACACCAGGGATTTCTTCTAATGCCTTAATGCCGCCTTTTTTGTAGATATCGTTTACATCTTTACTTAAGCTGGAGATGGATTGGGCAGCTTTCCTGTATGCCTGAGGCTTCCATTGTACATCCTGGAGCTCTAAAATGTCTGCTATTTTGAAGAATATACCGGTTATTTCGGAGTTTGCCATAGTTCACTATTTAGAATAAGAGTTTATAATGTTTTTTATTTTTTCAACTGCTTAAAGCTCTTAGCCAAGTCAATCATGTATTTTCCTTCATCTAACTTAAAGATCAAAGGCTCGCCTTTGAATAAATGGACTAAATCCAGCTCGTATTTTCCTGGCTGAAGAATTCGAATGCTTTCTATGTCAAGAACCACTGGCTCATCCCTATCTATCTCTGAGCCAACCAAGTCAAAAACATCTTTTTCGATCTGCTCTTTGTCCTCTTGCGATAAATGGATGCTTTCTGTGACTTTTTTAGCTTCTTCTAATTTCTCTTTTTTTATAAAAAAGAATAATTTTGCACCGCATTTGCAGCCTTTAAGAATCTCTGTAGCGCCATCATCATAGAATGTATTGCATCTGACGCATTGATGGGGCATTGTTTTAAAAAACCTCCTGTTTGTTTAAACCTTTACGAATGCATAGTGTTCGAAAAGTTTTACCTTTTATGATTGTTATTATTTTTTTTCTTTTTTTTGCTCTTATTATTATCCTGGGTGTATAATTGTATTTTGTCAGGGTCTTTTTTTATCTGCTTTACAACAGTAGCCGGGCCTATTATTGTGAATCCTATCCTGTTGCCTAAAAGCATGCTTAAAACCCCTCTCTTTATATTGCTAAAGAATGGGCCTTCTTTATTGTCTGGATTGATAACTGCAAGCTCTATACCCTTAAATTTTTCATCAATCTCTTCCATTGTTATCTCAATCAGGTCTGTTTCCTCTTCTTTTTTAAGCCTGCCTTCAAGCAAAACTATCTTGTCGTCTTTGACTAAATCCAGAAGTCTTTTGACTCTTCTTGCTGAACCCAAATTCTCAATTTCAGTATAAGGCACAAACTGCAGTGTTAGCATCTTTTTAACCTCTTTTTAGCCAGCTATCGCAAATAAAGCTTCATAAAATTCATCCACATTATTGCCGTATTTTGCTGAAATACCAATAATGCTATATTGCGGGAATGCTGCTTGAATCTTTTTGATGTCCCCTTTTTTCAGGTCTGTCTTATTAGCAACAATCAAAACAGGTATATTACGAGCAGCCAGATTTCCGATTATCGTGATGTTTACCTGGCTATACGGGTCTTTTGTGGAATCTAAAACAACTATAACTGTGTCCATATCATCAAGCCATTTAATAGAATCTATAACTCCCTTAGTTGCTTCTTTTGCTCTCTTCTTTGCCTCTTTTTCTTTCATTCCTGATTTTATGAAGTCTTCGTAATCTATTTTTGTGGCTATTCCTGGTGTGTCAACAAGACTGAAAGAAAGCTCTTTGCCTTTTGATTTTATGGTTATCTGCTCCTTAATCTGGATTTCCCTTGTTTCATGAGCAATATTGCTTACCTTGCCCATATCTTCGCCAAGCCAGTCCTGGCAGATCCTGTTTGCTAGAGTTGTTTTTCCACCGTTTGGAGGGCCATATAGTCCAAGCTTGATATTCTTTTTCTTCCTGAATATATTCCTAAGAACTTTATTGATAAAATCCTTTAAAAAAGCCATATCTTTGCACCATTTTTAATTTGGTTAGTAATTGAGTTATTTATATAGTTTTCGTTTTGAAAATTTCCAATTTCCAAAACCTTTAAATAAAATAATAATCTGAAATAGGATTATGAACGAAATAATCAAAAAAGATATTCTTGCTATTTTAAAAGAGCTAATTGAGATACTAAAAGTTAAGGAAGCAAAGGATGTTATGGAGATAAAAGAAATTAGCAACCATACAATGCATAATGCAAGCATCTTCCAGGATGAAGACAGCATCTCTGTCGCTATCTTTATTTATGCTTTGTCAAAAATAATAGAAAGAAAGCAGGGAGAGCTGAATTATTCTGCAATACTAGAAATCTTAGAGGATGCTGTTGATTATGCGCAGGATGATAACACTGACAAATACAGAGAAAAAATACAGAAACTGTTCAAGTTTGTAGCTACAGTTGATACAAAGCTTGAGCTGTATATTGAAGAAGTGCTTAAACAAGCGCAGATAAAAAAGGGAAGCAAGCTTTATGAGCATGGGATATCATTAGCGAGATCAGCTGAGATGCTGAACATTTCACAATGGGAGCTGATGAGTTATATAGGCAAAACAACAGCTGCTGAAATTCGTACAGAAACAGTTAATGTGAAATCAAGATTAGAATTGGCAAGGGGCTTGTTCAGATGAAAGCCATAGTGTTTGATACAGGGCCAGTAATATCGTTAACGACAAATAACCTGCTCTGGCTCTTGAAGGAGCTTAAAAAAAGATTTGAAGGGGAGTTCTATTTAAGCGAGGCAACAAAGAGGGAGCTTGTTGACAAGCCATTAATGACCAAAAGGTTTGAATTTGAGGCGCTTCAGGTTATGAGGTATATAAAAAAAGGAATTTTAAAGGTAATTGACAATAGTAAATTAAAAGCCAAGACCATTGAGCTATTGGATTTAGTGAATACCTCATTTAAAGCAAAAGGTAATTTTATCAATGTCTGCCATTATGCTGAAATAAGCGGCATTGTGTCTTGCACCTATCTTGGATCTGATATCCTTGTGATAGATGAGAGAACAACAAGGCTCTTGATTGAAAGTCCTTTGGAGCTTAGGAATATTTTGCAAAGCAAGCTGCATACAAGCGTTTCAATGGACAGAGATAAATTAAGAACCTTTGCAGAGCAAACAAAGAATATTAAGCTAATAAGGTCTGTTGAGCTTGTAACTATTGCTTATGAGCTTGGGCTGTTAGACCAGTATTTAGCAGATATCCCTGATTCCAAGAAAATATTGCTTGACTCTGTGCTATGGGGGGTTAAGATAAGTGGATGTGCGGTTTCTGAAGATGAAATTGATGAGATAATCAAGATTGAAACAAAAAAGATATAAACATCAATTATTTGGTATCAATAGTAATGAAAATATTACTTGTAGCGCTGACAAAGGAGTTTTTAAGAGCAGACAAGCCTAATAATCCTAAGGGCACTATCTTTCTAAGGTTTCCTTCTTTAGCTTTAGCTAATCTTGCTGCGCTTACTCCAGAAGAAGACAAGATAATCATAATTGACGAGCAAATCTCTCCGATTGATTATAACTTAGATGCAGACCTTGTGGCAATTTCAGTCAATACATCAGTTGCACCAAGAGCTTATGAGATTGCAGATATATTCAGGAATAAAGGCGTTAAAGTAGTTATGGGAGGATTGCACCCAAGCCTGATGCCTGAAGAAGCCCTGAAACATTCTGATTCGATAATAATTGGAGATGCTGATAGTGTATGGGAAAAATTGCTCGAGGACTTTAAAAGGGGTAAATTAAAGAAAAGGTATGTGAATAATCAAAGCAGCGATTTAAACGATTTGCCTATCCCAAAATGGGAAATATTCAAAGGGTTAGGCTATATCAATACTAATTTTGTAGAAGCTACCAGGGGTTGCTCGCATAACTGCAAATTTTGCTCTACCTCTCCATTTTATCACCACAAACATAGAGCCAGGCCTATTGAGCATGTTATTCGGGATATTAAGAGTGTGAAATCATTTCCAAGAAAGTTTATTTTCTTTGTAGATGATAATATTATTGGAGATAATGAGTATGCAAAAAAATTGTTTAAGGCATTGATGCCTTTGCATATATACTGGATCAGCCAGGCCACAACTGATATAGGCGAGGATGAAGAGCTTGTTAAGCTGGCTGCAAAAAGCGGCTGTTTTGGCTTGTTTTTAGGCTTTGAGTCTATATCTAAATCAAGTTTATGCGACATGAATAAAAAACACAACCATGTGGACAAATACAAAAAAACCATCGAACTTCTTCATAGATATGGCATAGGGATTGAGGGAGGCTTTATTTTTGGCTTTGAGAAGGATGATCCTTTGATCTTTAAACAAACCTTTGAATTCTTGAGAGAAACAAATTTGGATTCATTTCTTGCAATTTACTTAACTCCAATCCCTGGCACAGATTTTTATAATCAGCTCAAAAAACAGAAAAGGCTTCTTACTGATGATTATAAGAGCTATGATTTCAGGCATATAGTGTTTAAACCTGCCAAGATGACTGCAAACGAGATTTATGATGGAGTGAGCTGGATAACCAAGGAATTTTATTCAAAGAGATTGATTGCCAAAAGGTTTTTTCTTAAGCTGGGCAATTTTTTGATTCGGCCATCAATAAGGAGGCTATTGGTTATTGTAGGATTATTGGCTATCAGTTTAGGCTTTAGAAAAAGGATTAAGGACCTTTCAAAAGATGGAACTTTTCCGAAATCGTTTGACAACATTTAAATAATAGGGCTCCTATATTAGTTACATGACAGATAATAGGGAGGGATTTTTCAGGGGACTATTCTTAGTTGCAGCAGCATACGATCTTATCTTAGGGCTATTGTTCTTCTTTTTCTACAAACCCATCTATTCGTACTTTGATATTACGTTACCACCCTATCCTATGTACCTTCAAATGTCTGCTGCATTTGTGATAGCTATGGGCATAGGATACTATTTTATTTACAGGAATCTTTATAGAAATATTGATTTAGTAAAATTGGGAATTGTCTATAAATTGGTGTATAGCGGGCTAACAAGCTATTTTTATTTTGCAAATCTTGCTGATATAGTCTTCTTTTGGTTTGCAATATTTGATGTAATATTCTTGGCCTTGTTTGTTTGGTTCTTGGCTTATGCTAAGAAAGATGGCAGATATCTAAAATGGAAATGAAAATTGGCAAAAAAAATATTTCTTTTGGCTGGATATGGATATTAGTAGGAATAATCTTGGGAGCAGTGATGGGGATGTGGTCTTTTAATGGCCCATTTATTTCTCCAGTTGGAGATTATGTATCTCTTCCAAGAAGGATGCTAAGGCTTTCCCATATTGCATTTATTGCGTTAGCTATTATAAACATCTTATATGGTTATGAGATAGACAAGGTTAAATTAAAGGAAAGATACAAGAGACTAGGCTCCAATTGCATGATGTATGGGGCAATTTTAATGCCTTTAATATTGTTGTCTTCTGTATTTATTGAATCTTTCAAATACTTAACTGTGATTCCCACTATTTTAGTTATTGTATCTTTAATAATAGTGGCGGCAGATAAAATTATTTTTAAGTAAAGTTTATATAAGCAATTCCAATTCTTTAGTTCATGATAAAAGGGCAGGTGATTTCTGGAGAATACGGGAAGATTTTAGTAAGGCAGAAGTCTGACAAGGATATTGAGCTTGGTGAACTGCTAATAGCAGATACTACAGATGGAAAGATTCTATTGCAGGTATTTGATTTGCTTTATGGTTCGCAGATCTCACAACAGAATTTAGAGCTCTTGTCTGGCTTGAAGTTAGAGGAGAATTCCAGCTTAGAGTTTATGGATCCTAAGCTAAGGAATTATAATCTGATAGCAGCTAAGAATCTTATCTCAATTAGGGGTAATAATGCAGCTGTATGCAAAACATTGCCTAGCTTTTTCTCAGAAGTGAGAGAAGTGACAAATGATGACCTAAAGTTTTTAACAAAACCAAAAAATCCTTTGTTTATTGGAAAATTAAGGTCAGGCTCTAAGATGATGGATGTTGATATCTGCCTTGATGGGGAAAAGGTTTTTACACACCATATCCTGATTCCAGCAACAACTGGCAGAGGCAAGAGCAATCTAACAAGCTGTATATTATGGGATACTATTGACAAGGATTATTGCGGAATATTGGTCTTAGACCCTCATGATGAATATTATGGCAGGAATAAATTAGGGTTAAAGGATCATTCTAGGAGAGATAGGGTTGTATATTATACTCCAGACAATCCGCCAGCAGGAACAAAAACGCTTAGGATTAACCTAAAAAATATAAGGCCATCGCATTTTAATGGAGTTGTGGATTTTTCTGATCCGCAAAGGCAGGCTTTAAACTATTATCATAAAGAATATGGCCAGCATTGGATTGAAGCATTGGTTCAAGAGAAACCATTGGCTGTTGTTTTTCAAGAAGGAACGATAGCAGTTATTAGAAGAAGAATCTTATCTTTGCTTGATCTGGAATGGCATAATGAGAAGATTTACTGCAATGGGATTTTTGATGCAATTTCTGGAGAAACTACAATAAGCGATATTTGCAGTGAGCTTGAAAACTCAAAAACAATTATTATTGACACTTCAAGCTTTTCTGGAGCAGTTGAGATTTTGATTGGAAGCCTGGTAGCAACTGAGGTATTTAACAAATATAAAGGTTACAAGCTTAAAGGCGAGCTAAAAGACAAGCCAGTGATCTCAATAATATTAGAAGAAGCTCCAAGAGTGCTTGGCAGGGAGATAATGGAGAAAGGCCCAAACATATTCTCTACAATTGCCAGAGAGGGAAGAAAGTTTAAGGTTGGATTAATTGCTATCACGCAGCTTCCTTCTCTTATTCCTCGCGAGATATTAGCTAATATGAACACTAAAATAATATTAGGAGTAGAGATGGCTCCTGAGAGGCAGGCAATAATTGAAAGCGCTTCACAGGATTTAAGCCAGGATAATAGGAATATCGCTTCGCTGGATATTGGAGAAGCAATCATAACTTCAAATTTTGCTAAGTTTGCGACTCCAATTAAAGTTCCTTTGTTTGAGGAGTTTGCGAAAAGTATAAATAGAGAGAATGTTAAGAAAGAGTTTGGGGGGATAGGTTTAAGATAATGAGTCCAAGAAGAACTGGTTGGGAGGAAACTGCAAAGGATGATCTAGGTAGATTGATGAGGCAAGTGGACTCTCACCGAAGGCAAGAAACAAATATGATATTACAAGCGAAGCGAGACCTTGTAGATTTGATTGGTGGCCGAACTCCTAATGAGATTGCGTTAAACTTAGGATTTATGTCAAAACAATTTAAAAGGGAACTAACTTTGGGAATTGTTGCTAATGAGGTCATAAGAGCTTTTACAAGGATAAGAACAGCCCTTGCTTCTATGAGGATAACTGATGAATCTATACAAGGAAGAGATGACCCTTTTGGCAGGATAGGGCGCTTGCCTGTAGGGAAACAAACTTTGGCAGGGTATTTAAATACTAACCGTGAGAGGATTAAGAAAAGAATTGATAGATATATAGCAAAGTGGGAAAGAGTGAGGACAAAAGGGTTATCAACTGGGTGGTTCTCCAAACGATTTAATAATACAAGAGTGATTAGCGTAGTAGACAGTATTATACACAAAGAAGAATATGTAAATGTGATTGCATTAGAATGGTTGGGCTTAGATGTGAAGGCTTTAAGAGCAGAGGGTTAGGACTCAGGACTTCTCAGAACACATTCAATAAAATCCCTAAGAAATCTGTATTGAGGATTACGGAACTCCCCATTAGCTAGATGATAAGGTTCTAATCTTAATGTTAAACCGCTTTCGAATAGCTCTATATGCGGGTCCATTTGCCAGCCTAGTTCACATCTCAAATCTGAGTATGGTGTGAGCCTGTACAGATGGAGCACTTTTCTATCGAGCGGGTTTATTGATTCCATCGGTTGCTTAGTTATCCTATCATCAACATAGTCTGCTGTAAGAACTGTTTCATGAATTAGATGGATTCTTTTTTCTGCAGTTGCAATACCTGTTCCCCTGATTAGGTTTACAGTATAACCTCCAAATGTTTCGCAGAATTTCTCTTCTCCTGCAACTCGTTCTTCAGTACGCCCATTTTCCTGAAGAAATCTAACACAGTATCCATTAATCCAATCCAAATAAGCTTCATCCCCCATAGCTATATTGGAATGGCTGCGGATTTATAAATCTTTTTGTTATTGTATAGTAGTTATAAATCGAAAGATTTAAATACTCTTTGAAAAGTGATATCCTAATGGCATTGATAAACAAGATACTCACCAGAGAAGATATCACAAATGGTGTGCTGGATGCAGTTATGCCTCATTTTGAAGAGGCTTTTCCAGCAGATGAAAGAAGGAGCAGAGATGATCTCACATTTACAGATGCAGATGGCCCAAGAAGAATAAGGGGAATTGAAAGCCTAATAAGAGAACCTAACTTAGAGAATAGTCAGGTTAGTTTAGTATGCAGATTCCAAGTTCCTGATGCAAAATATGACATATCTATTAATCCAGATGAAACATTCAGGGCAGGAATGCTAGCTTATAGTTTTCCAGCTACTAACTTTGCTTTTATTGAATACCTTTTTGTACCAATAAATCACAGAAATAAGGGTGACGGAATAAGGATAGTTAAGCATACTTTGGATAATATTCTTAGGCCTGCTGGAGTAACCAGAGTATTTGGAGAAGTGGAAAGAGAAGTTGACTTTTCTTCTCCTGACCAAAGAAAAAAAGTTGAGACGAGACTTAAACTTTATGAAAAATTAGGTGGATTTCCATTATTTGCAGATTATACACAGCCAGCTTATGGCCCTGAACAGAATCCTGTTTCCCTTCACCCTGTATTAGTCAACCTGGATGGAAAAAGCGGCATTTCTGCTGGAGAATTCATAACATTTATCGCAGCATTTTATCAGGATGTTTATGGATTAACTAATGGTCATCAATATATCAGGCATTTGCGTGATTCTATCAGAGGACATGATATTATAGACCAAAGAGAAGTAAGGTATGCAAAAACAGTAGTTAAACCAATGATGATATCTAAATCGTAATAAACAGAGTTCACTATATTCTAACAATTCAACCAAAACCTATTTATAGGACATTTAAAATAAACTCCTTATGAGCAAAGGCATGTATCATTTGTATGCGAGAAAAAGGATCCACCAGAAGCATGAGAAGTATCCTCATCCAACCAAATTTGTGAGATATCTTGATAGATTAGTCCTCTCATTGGCAGTTATTGGACCTATGTTTGACCTGCCTCAATTGTTCAAGATATACAGGGACAAGTCTGCAGGGGATGTTTCATTTCTAACTTGGTTCTTGTTTGCTTTTTTTGCAATTCCATGGCTGATTTATGGGATAGTGCATAAAGAGAAGCCAATAATAATATCTTATTCTCTGTGGATAGTTATTGATACAGCCATTGTTGTAGGCATATTGATGTACTGATAAAAAATATGCAGCAAGGATATATTTAAATAATCTTCTGGGTTACCGTTCTCAATCATGAAATTTGCACATCTGGCTGATTGCCATATTGGAAGCTGGCGAGACCCTAAGCTAAAAGATATAAGCTTAAGGGCTTTTGTCAGGGCTGTTGATATTTCTATTGACAAGGGAGTTGACTTTGTGCTTATCTCAGGGGATTTGTTCAATACTTCTTTGCCGTCAATAGATGGATTGAAAGAGGCTACCAAAAAACTAAAGGAGCTGAATGATAAGAATATAGCGGTTTATATTATTGCTGGAAGCCATGATTTTTCTCCATCAGGAAAAACTATGCTGGATGTTTTGGAGAATGCTGGGTTATGCATTAATGTGGCAAAAGGCGAGATTGTCAGCGAGAAGCTAAAATTGAACTTTACAGTTGACAAGAAAACAGGAGTTAAGATAACTGGCATAATCGGCAAGAAAGGAGGATTAGAGAAAAGCTATTATGAGGATTTGTTAAGGGAAGAGCTTGAAAAAGAAGAGGGGTACAAGATATTTATGTTCCATTCGCTGCTTAGCGAGCTAAAGCCAAAGGAATTTGAGAAAGTGGATTCACAGCCTTTATCATTGCTGCCAAAAAACTTCAATTATTATGCTGGAGGGCATCCTCATTTTGTATTTGCTAAAGAAGTTGAGGATTATGGAGTGATAGCTTATCCAGGGCCATTATTCCCTAACAATTTTGCAGAGCTTGAGAAGCTTGAAAGAGGCGGTTTTTACATTTTTGACAATAACAAAGTGGAGTGGATGCCTATACAGATTTATAATGTCTATAAAATATTTGTAGATTGCAACCACAGAACCCCAAAAGAGGCTGAAGAAGAGGTTTTAAGGGGTATCCAAAATAAAGAATTTAATAATACCATTGTAACTTTAAGATTTGAAGGAACGCTTGAATCTGGAAAGATATCTGATATTGATTTCAAAAGAGTTTTTGACTTGTTGTATGAGAAAAGCGCTTATTTTGTCATGAAGAATACAAATGCCTTGACAACAAAGGAATTTGAAGAGATAAAGATAGATACTGCTTCAACAGAGGACACTGAAGAAAGGCTGATAAAAGAGCACCTTGGAAAGATAAAGGTTGAGGGCCTGGATCTAGAAAAAGAGGCGAGGCTTGTAAAAGAGCTTATCAAGCTGTTAGATAAAGAAAAAGAGGAAGGAGAAAAAGTAGCTGACTTCGAGAGAAGGATAAAAGCTGATATAGGTAGGATTATTGAGATTAAATAACTAAACTTTCACAGTTTATTTAAATAGGCGTATCTATTTATGCCTAT
>CAZKBD010000060.1:0-11347 GCA_964550945.1 uncultured Methanosarcinales archaeon | reverse complement strand
GTTTAAAAAGCACCTGTATACTGCAGAAGTGTCAACTAATTACCGAATTATTCAAAATTGACAAAATAGAGCAATATTTATATAATCTTTAATTTTTTACTTTTGTATGCAGGAATTAAAGGAATTTCTAAAAGATATTATCAGGTTAGCAGTTGTTAGGCTGCCAAAAGATGTTCTTGATGAGATAAAATCTGCTTATCATGATGAAACATCCAGCACAGGCAAGAAGATTCTGAAACAGATAATTGATAACATCCAGATTGCAGAAAAAAATAATAAACCACTTTGCCAGGATACAGGCATTCCATTATTCTATGTTGAAGGAAAAATCCCAGATGATTTTGAAGAGGACGCAAGAAAAGCAGTGCAGGAAGCTACTGATGAAATCCCGCTTAGGCCCAATATTGTTGACCCAATCACAAGAGAAAACAAAGGCAATATATCGTTGGGCTTTCCTTACATAAAATATTTTCCTAAAAACACAAACAAGACAATTATTACTTTCTGCCCTAAAGGTGGAGGTTCTGAAAATATGAGCAAGCTGGCAATGCTCAAACCAAGCCAAGGCCTGAAAGGAATAGAAGAATTTGTTTTAAACACAATAGTTGAAGCTGGCGCTAATCCCTGTCCTCCTTTAGTGATTGGTATAGGAATCGGAGGGAGCGCAGATTTAGCCATGGATATTGCCAAAAAAGCAATACTCCAACCATTAAATCAAGAGAAAACAGAGCTAGAGTTAGAACTAAAGGAAAAAATAAATAAGCTAGGGATAGGCCCGATGGGGCTTGGCGGAAAAACAACAGTTTTAGGGGTGAACATAGAAACTATGGGCTGCCATACCGCATCATTACCTGTAGCAGTAAACATTCAATGCTGGGCAGCCAGAAGAGCTGTTGGAGAGATTAAGGACGGAAAGTTTAAAATCACAAGCCATTAAATAAGAAAAACTGATTATTAAAAATGATTGAATTAAAAACACCAATAACAGGCGAACAAATCAAAAATCTGAAAGTAGGAGACGAAGTAGTCTTAACTGGAGAGATATTTACAGCAAGGGATAAAGCTCATATGAGGGCATTAAAAGAAAAACTGCCGTTTAATGCAGAAGGCCTTGCTGTTTATCATTGTGGCCCTGTTGTGAAAAAAGAAGGCAATGATTATAAAATACTGGCAGCAGGCCCAACCACAAGCTCAAGAATGAATTCTATGGAATCTGATTTTATAAAAAAAACAAGAATAAAAGCGATTATTGGAAAAGGAGGGATGGATGAAATTGTAACAAAAGCGCTAAACGATAATGATGCTGTTTATCTGGCTTTTACAGGCGGTGCTGCTCAATTAGCAGCCTCAGCTATCAAAAAGGTGTTAAGAGTCTATTGGCTTGATTTAAGCATTCCAGAAGCTGTTTGGCATTTAGAAGTTGAAAAATTCGGCCCAATGATTGTTGGAATAGTGCATAACCAAAACTTATTTATCGAAAACCATAAAAAGGTTGAACAAAACCTTGTACAAATAAAAGAGGGGATACTATGAAAATAGCCATTATTGGCGCCGGCCAGGTTGGTGCTACAACTGCTCATAGGATTGCTGAAAAAGGTTTGGGCGATATTGTATTAATGGATATTGTTGATTCTGTTAAGGGAAAAGCTTTAGACCTGTTAGAATCAGCTCCGATAGAGTGCCACGACTGTAGTATTATTGGTTCCACTGATTACGAAGAGATTAAGGGAGCCAATATCGTGATAATCACAGCAGGCTTGCCTAGACAGCCAGGCATGTCCAGAGAAGATTTGCTAAAAAAGAATAAAGAGATTGTCAAGCAAGCAGCAGAGAATATAAAAAAATTTGCTCCGAATTCAATAGTTATTGTTGTCACAAACCCTTTAGATGTAATGTCTTATATTGTACTAAAAACAACTGGATTTGAGCCAAGCAAAGTAATGGGGATGGCAGGCATATTAGATTCTGCCAGATTCAGGACATTTATTGCAGAAGAGTTAGATGTTTCAAAAAGGGATATACATGCTTTAGTTCTTGGCTCTCATGGCGATAGCATGGTGCCAATTCCTGAATACACAACTGTTTCTGGAATCCCGGTAACTGAGCTTCTAAGCAAGAAAAAGATTGATGAGCTTATCAAAAGAACAAGGGATGGAGGAGCGGAAATAGTTAATTATCTTAAAACAGGCTCGGCTTATTATGCTCCAAGCGCAGCCATTGTTGAGATGGTAGAAGCAATAGTTACTGACAGCAAAAGGATATTTCCAGTTTCAGCCTATCTGAATGGAGAGTATGGTTACAAAGATTTATATATAGGCGTTCCTGCTAAATTAGGAAGCGGGGGTATTGAGAATATATACGAATTAAAATTGAGTAAAGATGTTAAGGAGCAGCTTGATAAGTCTGCTCAAGCCATAAAAGGCTCGATTAAAGAGGCTTTAAAATGAGGCAAAAAAAATATTTTATTTTTGAGCCTCATTTTTCACGCAGCGAAAATGCCACCAAGTTTTGTTTGGTGGTTAGATATTGTTGGTGGCATTTTCTGGTGTCAAAAATCACTTTAATTGTATGATAGCTAACCAAAACATGCCGCCCATTTTAGTGGGTGGTTTTTTACGAGGTAAAAAATGAGACAAAAAAATAAAGATTTTAAGTCTCATTTTTAAGAGGTAAAAATGAGACAACCAAAACAGCAAAGAGTGGGTGTTTTTGTAGATGTGCAAAATATGTATTATTCTGCCAAGAATTTATATGGCGCAAAAGTAAATTTCGCCCAGTTATTAAAAACAGCAGTCGCAGGCAGGAGCTTGATAAGGGCGATAGCGTATGTTATAAAGGCAGATGTAAAAGACGAAAAGAATTTTTTTGATGCATTAGAGATGATCGGTTATGAAGTAAAATCAAAGGATCTCCAAATATTCTATGGCGGAAATAAAAAAGGCGACTGGGATATTGGCATTGCTATGGATACTATAGAGCTGGCTCAAAAACTCGACACAATCGTCTTAGTTTCTGGTGACGGCGATTTTATTGATTTATTGCATCATCTTAAAAGAGCAATGGGATGTAGAGTAGAAGTTGTTGCTTTTGGCAAATCAAGCTCTTCAAAGCTAAAGGAAGAAGCGGATTCTTTTACAGACTTGGACAGAAATGCTCAACTATATTTAATCAAAAGGGTTATGAGATAGGTTTTATGAAAAAATGCGAAAGATGTGATGGAGAAATTGCCAATAAAGGAGTTATAACAAGCGGTAATTCCAGATATGTGGTGTGGAAATGCAAAGACTGCGGTTATGAAAAATTGCAATGCCTTGGTCCGATATAAAATGTATGAGATTCTAAAGAAAGAAAAGCTTGCAGAGGATACTTACTCGATGAGTATCCTGGCCCCAGAGATTGCAAAAAGAGCCAGTGCTGGCAATTTTGTTATTCTTAGGATAGATGAGAAGGGAGAAAGAATCCCATTAACCATAGCAGATTTTGATAAAAAAACAGTGACAATAGTATTTCTGGTTGTAGGAAAAACAACTGAACAGCTCTCAAAGCTAAGGAAAGGGGATTCTTTGCTGGATTTTGTTGGCCCTTTAGGCAATAACACCGAGATAGAAGAGTTTGAAACAGTTTGTTTGGTGGGTGGAGGATTAGGCATAGCTCCGATTTATCCGATAGCATCTGCATTAAAAAAGAAAAGCCACATAATCACTATACTAGGGGCAAAAACAAAAAAATTCTTGTTTTGGCAGGATAGGTTCAAAAAAATAAGCGATGAGCTTATCATCTGTACTGACGATGGAAGCTATGGAAAAAAAGGGTTCGTTACAACTGCATTGAAAGAGCTGATGGAAAAAAAAATAATCAATAGGGTCATTGCAATCGGCCCGCCAATAATGATGAAGGCTGTTTCTGATTTGACAAGAGATAGGATAACAACTATCGTAAGCTTAAATCCAATCATGGTTGATGGTATGGGGATGTGTGGATGTTGCAGGGTCGTTGTTGACGATAAGATTAAATTTGCTTGCGTTGATGGGCCTGAATTCGACGGCCATAAGGTTGATTGGAAAGAATTGATGGACAGGAACAGGAGCTATGTTTGTGAGGAACAATCCTGTAAAAGCGCAAAATGAGCCAAAAGATGCCTGAACAGGATGCAGGGAAGAGAATAACCAATTTTGAAGAGGTTAATTTAGGTTACACTAAAGAACAGGCATTGGCTGAAGCTTCAAGATGCTTGCAATGCAAAGCTCCAAAATGTGTTTATGGTTGCCCCGTTAATGTGAATATCCCTAGATTCATCGGATATCTAAAAGAAGAAAGATTTGATATGGCTTTAAAGACTATAAAAAAGACCAATAATTTGCCTGGCGTTTGTGGAAGAGTATGTCCTCAAGAAGAGCAATGCGAAAAAGAATGCATCCTTAATGCAAAAAAAGACCCTATAAATATAGGTTATCTGGAGAGGTTTGCAGCTGATAATGGCATAGTCGAGCAGGCAAAGATCCAATCCAATAATAAAAAGGTGGCAGTTGTTGGAGCAGGGCCAGCTGGCTTGACGTGTGCTGCTGATCTTGCTTTGATGGGCTACAAAGTGACTATTTTTGAAGGGTTGCACAAGCTTGGCGGAGTCCTTGTTTATGGAATTCCTGAATTCAGGATGCCTAACCATATTGTGGACAAAGAAGTTGAGTTTATCCAGAGATTAGATGTAGTAATTAAAACAAACATTGTCATTGGCAGAACAGAAACAATTGAAGACTTGGAAAAAAAGTTTGACGCTATTTTTATTGGCGCCGGAGCAGGGCTTCCTAATTTTATGAAAATACCCGGAGAAAACCTGGTGGGAGTTTATAGTGCAAATGAATTCTTGACCAGAATCAATCTTATGTATGGGTATAAATTTCCAGAGTATGCTACACCAATAAAAAAAGCGCAAAAAACAGTTGTTGTTGGCGGAGGCAATGTTGCTATGGATTCTGCAAGGGCAGCAAAAAGGCTTGGCGCAGACGTAACTGTTGTTTACAGGCGCTCATTTGTTGAGATGCCAGCCAGAGCAGAGGAGATAAATCATGCGCAGGAAGAAGGGATCCATTTCATGTTGATGACAGTTCCTACCAGGATATTAGGGGAAGCTAATGTCAAAGGTGTTGAGTGCGTGCAGATGATGCTTGGTGAACCTGATGATGGCGGAAGAAGATCGCCTATACCTATAGAGAATACTGAGTTTATCATAGAATGCGACCAGGTTATTGTTGCAATTGGCCAAAACCCAAATCCTTTAATCGCTAAATTAACTGGCTTGCAGCATGGGCCAAAAAATAATTTGATTGTGAATGATATATTCCAAACATCTAACCCTAAAATATTCGCAGCTGGTGATATTGTTTCTGGCGCCGATACTGTGATAAAAGCAATGGGAGATGCGAAAAAAGCAGCTAAGGCAATTGACGAGTTCCTACAAAATGAGCCTGATAAAAGTAATAGTGAAGCCTAATTCTAAGAAGAACGAGATGTTAGAGCAAGAGGATAATTGCTATAAGATCGCAATAAAAGCTCATCCAGAGAAAGGCAAGGCAAACAAAGAGCTTATCAAATTTCTTCACAAATTGACTAAGAAAAAAGTCACAATCATCTCAGGCCTTACAAGCAGGGAAAAGATAGTTAAATTGGAGTAGATTTGATAATAATAAAAATAGTATTATAACCATTAAAAGTTAAAGTCAAAACAACAACAAATAAGATATAATAAAGAAAGTATGCATAATTTTAAAATTAATGGTGGATTATTAGCCATTAAATTCAAAATCAGAGGTGAAGAAATAAATCCAACAAATGATCTTAAAAGATAATTTTTAATAAAATAATAAAAAATAAAATAATAAATTACCAACTACTCTCCAAAGCGAACAATACTTTGTATGCTTATCAAAATGGAAAAACTGATATGCTTAGGAATTGAAAGCACTGCACACACATTTGGTGCAGGAATTGTAGACAGTAAAGGAAAGATATTAGCAAATGAAAAAGATAGTTATACGACTGAAAAGGGGGGCATTCATCCAAGCGAAGCAAAAGAGCATCATCTAAAAGTCAAGGATAAGGTTGTTGATTCTGCTTTAGAAAAAGCAGGAATCTCTCTTAATGATGTTGAGTTGATCTCGTTTTCACAAGGTCCTGGCCTAGCGCCATGCTTAATTGTTGGAAGAGATAAGGCAGTTGAATTGGCTAAAGAAAATGATTTACCTATTGTGGGCGTTAATCATTGTATTTGTCATCTTGAGATTGGGAAATTGTTAACAAAAACAAAAGACCCTGTTCTGCTTTATGTTTCCGGAGCAAATACTCAAGTCATTGCTTATGATGGCGGCAAGTATAGAATATTTGGCGAGACCTTGGATAATGGGGTTGGAAACTTTTTAGATGGTTTTGCCCGGGCTTTGGGATTGGGATTTCCTGGCGGGCCTAAAATTTATGAGTTAGCCTTAAAAGGTAAGAATTATGTTGAGCTGCCCTATGTTGTAAAGGGAATGGACATAAGTGTTAGCGGTATATTGACCAACCTTAAGCAGAAGATTGGCAAGTACAGTAATGAAGATCTGGCATATTCCTGCCAGGAGACTGTTTTTGCTATGCTTTTGGAAGTAGCTGAGAGAGCAATGGCTCACTGCGAGAAAAATGAATTACTCTTAGGCGGGGGAGTTGCCTGCAATAAAAGATTACAAGAGATGTGCATTAAAATGTGTGAAGAGAGAAATGCAAAATGCTTTATTCCGCCAGCAGCTGTTTTAGTCGACAATGCAGCGATGATTGCTTGGCAAGGGATTCTTCAAAAGAAAAAAGCTAATAAAAATTATGAAATTGACATAATGCCTTATGAAAGGACTGATGATGTTGAGGTTGATTGGAAATAATTATTGCTTTTCTATCTTTTTCTTCCCATCCATATAAGGCACTAAAACTGCAGGAATCTTGATTGTGCCGTCTTTTTGCTGGTAATTCTCAATGATTGCCCTTAAAGCCCTGCCTGTTAGAGTCTAAAAACGACACTTTTATATACGCATTTATCTTCTCTATTTTTACAATGAAACTTACAATTGTACTAGAACCGCAAAAGGAAGGAGGGTTTACCGTTTATGTACCTTCCTTGCCAGGATGTATTTCACAGGGTGAAACTAAAGAAGAAGCAATAAATAATATTAAAGAGGCTATTGAGTTATATCTTGAAGCAGATACAAATGAACTCGTTGAGCACAGTGGTGAAAAGGTTATTGTTGCAATATGAAGCTTCCAGTGATTTCTGGGATTGATCTTATTAAACGCTTAAAAAAAGCAGGATTTATAGCCACAAGACAGAAAGGCTCTCATGTAAGGCTTGAGAAATTTGATGGTGAAAAAACGATAAAGATTACGGTTCCTCTTCATCCAGAAATGAAGAAAGGAACATTACATAGGATTATCAAAGATGCTGGTTTAACCTTAGAAGATTTTGAGAGATTAGGATAAACTACCTGTTTAAGAAATGTACGTTTACTGCTTTTCTATTTTCTTCTTCCCGTTCATATAAGGAACTAATGCAGCAGGAATCTTAATTGTGCCGTCTTTTTGCTGGTAATTTTCAATGATTGCCCTTAAAGCCCTTCCTGTTGCGATTGCTGTGCTGTTTAATGTATGGATGTACTCTTTTTCTTCGCCTTTTCTATACCTTATATTCAATCTTACTGCCTGGTAAGAAGTGCAGTTTGAGCAAGATACTGCTTCCCTATATTTATTTTCCCGGGGCATCCAGACCTCAAGGTCATATTTTTTCGCTGCTACTATCCCTATATCTCCAGTGCAAATGTTAACTATCATGTATGGCAATTTTAGCTTCTTGAATATTATCTCTGCATTATTTATCAGCTCTTCGTGAAATTTCCAGGAGTCTTCTGGCCTGCAGAAAATAAATTGCTCTATCTTGTTGAACTGGTGAACCCTAAAAAGGCCTTTTGTATCTATTCCATGAGAACCTATCTCCTTCCTGAAGCATGAAGAAATTCCGCAGTATTTTAATGGCAGCTCATCATCATTAAATGTCTTGTTCATATTAAGCGCTGCAATAGGGTGCTCTGAGGTCGCTATCAGATAAAGGTCTTCATTTTCTATCTTGTACATCATTGTTTCGAAATCAGCTAAATCTGTTACGCCTTCATAGGGTTTTCTTCTCATCATTAAAGGAGGCGCTACAAGCTTGTAACCTTTTTTTGCTAAAATATCAATAGCAAACCTCTGCAATGAATGCTCCAATAAAGCCAGATCTCCAAACAGGTAATAAAACCCATTTCCAGAGATCTTTGCAGCATTATCAAAATCACCTATTCCGAGCTGCTCTATAAGCTCGCCGTGGCTTTTTAGCTCGAAAGGGAATTTCTTTTTCTCCCCAGACAACCTTACAGTCTTGTTTTCAGTATCATCCTTCCCAACTGGAACAGATTTATGGAGAATATTTGGGATCCTCATAAGATAGAACTGGATCTTCGCTCTCAACTCATCAATGGTTCTTTCCATATCTGCAATCTTTTTAGGAAGCTCCTTCGCCTCCTGAATTCTTTTAGAAATGTCCTTGCCCTGTTTTTTCAGCTCGTTTATGTCGTCAGTTATCACATTCCTCCTGTGCCTTAGCTCCTCAGATTCCTGCAAAAGTCTTCTATATTCTTTGTCTTTTTCCAGCATATCATCTACCCAAGAAAGCTTTTCCTGATCATTCCTTTTCCTTAGGTCTTCTCTGACAGCATCAGGATTTTCCCTTACAAATTTTATGTCCAGCATAACATGAGCTTAATTTATATTTCTATTTAAACGTTTTGATATTTTTTTGTCACAACTGGTGGTTACAATAAGATTATATATGGGTCTCTTTGTTGGTATTTCCATAATGGAGAATGATATTAGGTTACGTGAGAGGAATACAATTATATTTGGGCATGCTCATCAACCTCCTATGAGGGGATTGTGGCCTTATGAATTGCCTCCTACTGAACCAGGCGAATCTGCAGGAGATGGCCAGTATGGCCCTATCACAATTAGGTATGGAAAGCATCAAGGCAGGGTTGTCGCTAATCACACAGACCAAGTATCTGGGGAGTGTTATCTGCCTAATCTTTTCAATCTAGAGTATATGGTTACTGGATGGACTCCTTCTTTATTGATGCAGCTTGGAGATCATTCTGTTATGCATAATAGGCAGGTTTTTGATGGACTTAAGAATATTGCTCACAGAAAAAAAAATCATTTCTTGGCAGAGATGTTCTCGCATCCGATTGGCCCAAATATTTCTGATCAAACTCTTTCACTGCAGTTGGACTGGGGAATTGGGTTTTATGAATGGATGTTTGGCACTTCACCAAAAAGCATGTGGTTTGCTGAAGCAGCTGTTAACCTCAGAGTTCTAAAGGCAGCTGCTGACAGGGGCATTGAGAATACTATTTTGTCTCCTTGGCAGGTTGATGGAGCACCAGATAGTTTTGAGCCTTGCTTTGTTGAATTAGCGGATGGAAAATCAATGAATGTAATAATCTATAATCATCATTCTCAGCAGTTATCTTTTGAAGATTGGGTTACTCAGAACGCAGATAACTTTATTGAAACTCAGTTAGGGTGGTTTGGCCATGGCCCTTCACCTAGGCTGATGCTACTTGGCTCTGATTTTGAGTTATACAGCCACCATAAGCCAGATAGGCATTTATTTGCAGAGAGGTATTTCGAAAGGGTCAAAACAGATGATAGCCCTATCAGATTATTTACCAGTATCGATGATTACCTAAGACTCTCTACGCCAAGTAGACATGTAAGGTTAAATGAAGACACTGCTTGGAGCCAGCTTGATCATCATGTGAGAAGCTGGAAACAAGGAGGCTCTGGAAACTGGAAGCACTATGTTTACAGCGCTATTCAAGCGTATGATGAAGAATTTTGGAAGGTCTTTTATAATAAAGGGAGCAAAATTTTTAAAGATCCATTGAGGGCTGCAAAGAACTATATAAAACTAATTCTTAACCCAGGTGATTATGAGCTGTTAAAGGAGGAATTGAGAGCAGAGCCAACTGAAGAAAATTTGGATAAGGCATTGTGTTTGCTTGATGCTGTGACTTTTGTGCAATTCATGCATACAAGCTGCGCTACATTTTGGGATAATCCCTCTATGGAAACAGAAGGCGCATATAAGGCCGCATTCTTCTCTTTATCATCGCTTGCAAGAAGCGGATTATACACAAGAAGCGAATTAGAATTATTGCAGGACACTTTCTTAAGGCCATTAAGGCAAGCTGAACAAGAAGAATCTTCTGACGCTAAGAGGCTGTTTGGCGATTATACCCGAGTTGTAGGTTATCATAAAGCCTGCTTAATATCTCCTATAGAATATCCAGATTACCATCACAGGCTTAGTTTGCATTTCCCACAGCTATTTGGATTTACCAAGGAGATTTGATTGTTTAATCCTAAAGTTGTATTAGCTTGATAACGTAATAATCATGATATGCCTACATTGATAATTAATCTAGATAAATAAGTATATAAATCAATTCATAACACCCATATTATATGGATACACTGACAGCAGAGCATGCAGCAACAGCAGAACTCGGGATTAATTTGGATTCTATTCTTAGTGCCCTTAACTTTCCAAAATACCCCACTTGGCCAGATGAGCAGTCAAGGAAACAAAAGCGATTTAGTGAAGATGATCTCCTAAGATTGATGGCACATTATTTGGATGTCATAGAGCATGATCCAGATTTATTAACTTTTGTAAAATCTATTACTGGAGAGGCAAGAGGAGAAGACCACAAATTAGAGGGGGTTGATGATTTAGGCAAGATTATTCTCAAATATGTAGCCGCCAAAAATGGTAGCCCATCCCATCTTTCATGCTTCGTAGATGTCACCTCAGAAAAAGATACATTTTGGGGCTATTATGAGTTAGGTAGTGTTGCTCATAAAGGATATCACCTCAGGATTTGCGTTGCCTTGTTAGAATATTACCGCGATGGCCCAAGCTCTGAATGTGTTATTGGAGTAAGATTCATGCCCGATATTGGAGAACCGTCTATTCATGGCGGCTTATATCAAATGCCTCATGTGGACTGTGTGAATCAAGTTACTGATCTAAGAAAGAGGATAACTGCAGATTTAGCTGGAAAAGGGACTTTGCCTCCATCCAACACTGAGCCACTGGCAGTAATATTGGGCAGCCCACCCTATTTAGATGGGTTAAATAGAGTCAGATACCAATAACATTTAAAAACCAATCCCTATTTCTGGATGTGGGACAGGATTAGCTAATTTCTATGCTGTTTCTTATAGAAGTTGAATA
>CAZKBD010000059.1:0-11435 GCA_964550945.1 uncultured Methanosarcinales archaeon | reverse complement strand
GAATCCAACAGCAAAGAACATAAACCCAAACAAGCCAAAGAACTTTAATGGCTCATAATCACGGTAAATCCTTAGGATATTGATCCAGGCTTTAACAGCATATTCAAGTGGATTTCTCATTAGCCTGCTTTTTCCATGCCTCTTTGCAAAATAAACAGGCACTTCCTTAATTTTAAATTTCTGTTTTACAGCCCTTATTATCTGTTCTTGGGTGTATGTATGTGTAGAGCTTAATCTTATATTTTTAGCAACTTCTCTTGTAAACGCCCTAAAACCAGTCTGAGAATCAGATATTTTTGTCCTTGTTACCTGAGAAATGACTTTTGAGAAAGCCAGATTTCCAAACCTCTTCACCATAGGCATTGATTCAATTTTGCCTTTGAATCTTGACCCAAGTACAAGGTCATTTCCTTTTTTTACTTCTTCAATAAGCTGAGGTATTTCTTCTGCCAGATACTGGCCATCTGCATCAGTATGGACAATTATATCAGCATTAAGCTCAAGGCATTTTTCAATCTCTGACCTGAAAGTTTCTGCCAATCCATAATTTCTTGGATGAGAATAAACAATTGCTCCGGCATTCTTAGCTTCAATAGCAGTCTTATCTCTGCTGCCATCATCGATGACCAGAACATTGTAGCTATATCTGTAAAGGTCCATCACAGCCCTGATATCCCGGATGACCTTGCCTATTGTTCTCTCTTCGTTATAAGCAGGTATTGTGACTACAATTTTCATAAGCATTCGCGAGTAGTAAAAATCAAGCCTCGTTTATATATGTTTTGTTTTGTCACGTAAAAACATTTAAATATACTCCAAAATAACTGATTCTTATGAGCATAATCACAATAATACTATTTTTTTTGTATAGTTGGGGGCTTGGCTTTACAGTCACAAGTTTTACGAAAAACTCTGATAACTTCTTAGAAAGAAATCTGATCAGGATAGGGATAGGATTAGCGGTTATTCCTCTTGTAGGGGTCATTCTAAACTTATTGCATATACCATTAGATTGGAGGATTTTCTTGATTTTAGCTTTAATATATCCAATTGCCTGTCTAGCTAAAAATTATAAGCAAATAAAATTGCCAGAATTTAAACTGAAGATTAGGAAATCTGATATTGCCATATTGGTTGTTTTGCTGATGTTTGCTCTAACTTTTTACATATATGCTTCTGGAGCTTTCAAATACCCTTACTTTGAAGACCATGATCCATACATTCATGCTTTAACAGTCAAATATGTATCAACTGAAAAAACAATTCTGGATCCGCCAACATACGACTTTCCTTATATAGACCCTTATCCGCCTGCTTACACCCTAATCATGGGTTTATTGCATCAGACCTCTCCCTCAATAATGTGGACTTTGAAGTTTTTTAATGCACTAATCATCTCTCTGGGGATTATCTTTTTTTACTTCTTTGCAAAGGGATTCATAAAAGACAAAAACAAAGCCCTGTTTGCTACTTTCATATTAGCGGCAATCCCTTGTTACCTTAGCCATTTCATCTGGTCTCACGCTTTAGTGCCAACCTTATTCTTCGTTGCAATGTATTGTTTGGAGCAGATCAAGAATGATAAAAAATGGATTTACACTTCCTTGCTCGCAATCTCAGCATTTCCTTTGATACAGCCAGAGCAATCAATCAAAATATTCATCCTACTATCAATTTATATTACAGTCAAATCAATTATAGATAAAAAACTCCTAACAAAGGAATTCTTTGCCATTATCTGCGGTTATTTGCTCTCAATCCTGTGGTGGTACAACAAATTAGGAAGGCAGTTTAGCTCAGAAGCGAAGATTCACAGTGGAAACAATTTTGCAACAATTGGTTTATTTCAAAAACTAAAAAACATATTCCCTTATGATGGTGGCACAGGAACTAGAGCTTACAGCTTTAATGACTTTTTTGTTGCAAAATCCCAGAACATGATCAACAATCCTATTGGTATTGGCATAGTAATTTCTGTCTTGTTAATTGCCTCTTTAGTATTAATTTTTATTAATTATAAAAAACTGTTAGATAAAGAGAGCTATTGGATACCAATAACCCTATTCTGGCTGCTATTCGCTTTTTTAGGAGTTAATAGCATGACTTTTAAGCTTCCTATTGGCTTATTTGCTTTCAGGTTTTGGATGCTGTTTGCGATTCCTGTGTCTCTTCTTGCGGTAGAAGGCGCTTGGTTTTTAACCGCCCTATTTAAAAAGTTAGGGGTAGGTAAATTAATCACTCTAATCTTGATTTTATCAGGTGTCTTGTTGACATCAGGCTATCAAAAATATGCTGTGAACACAGCGATGTGGATGCCCCCTCTAGGTGGGCTAATGAGCTCAGTTGAAGAGTTGCAAGGTTATGTTGAGTTAAAAAGTTTGGAGCCTAACACAAAAGTATTTTCGTTTTGCCCTGATAGTTATATCAATATAATTGCTTTTGATAAGTTTATATGCAGTTGGTGTGAAGAGGAAACCAATATCCTTAAAAGAGCAGTGAACCTTTCATCTGGAGAGTTATCCCAGTTTATTAAACAACAAGACTACAAATATCTTATTGTGGATTCAAATTGCGCGACTGGCATAGGGGTAAATAAAACTGATGAGCTAATCAATGGGATAATGGCTTCAAATAAGGCTCAATTGGTCACTAATAAAATAGGATTTTTACTTTTTAAGGTTTTGTGAAAACATTTTTAAATGCCGGCAAATATGCTACTAAAATGAAAATATTACTAATCCAACCGCCGCACATCTCAGGAGGAATTGCAAGGCAGCCAGATTCTTTCCCGTTAGGATTGGCTTGTATAGCTACCGTCCTTTCAAAAGAGCATGAAGTTGAAGTTCTGGACATCTGGGGGGGGAGGCTCACAGATAGCGAAGTAATTGAAAAAATCTCAAAA
The DNA here is from genome assembly GCA_964550945.1 of uncultured Methanosarcinales archaeon. Taxonomy (GTDB): domain Archaea; phylum Nanobdellota; class Nanobdellia; order Woesearchaeales; family CAZKBD01; genus CAZKBD01. Next base: position 8,533 of record CAZKBD010000059.1, on the reverse strand, counting down.
ATTAACCATGACCTTGTTGGCATCTCGGCTTTATGCACCCAATATCCCTACATAAAATGGCTGTCAAAAGAGATAAGAAAACATTTCAAAGGCCCCATGATTCTTGGCGGCCTTTTGGCAACTTATAGCACAGATATTGTTTTAAACAATACTGATATAGACATTTGCATTATTGGAGAAGGAGAGTCAACTATACCAGAATTACTAAAAAATTTATGTAATCTAAATGAAGTGAACGGAATAGCTTTTAAGAAAGGAAGTAAAATAATCAAAACAAAGCCAAGAGAATATATTAAAGATTTGGATTCTATACCCTTTCCTAATAGGGATTTCTTCCCTGTAGAGACCTACATCAACTCATCTATATACAAGGATGATGGCAGAAAAGCCGAAATTATTGCTGGTAGAGGATGCCCATACAATTGTTTTTACTGTTCAAAAGGGTTTGAGGGGGTCAGGTTAAGAAGTGTAGACAACATTATTGAAGAAATAAAATTCTTAAAAACTAAGTATTCTATAAAAACCGTATGTTTCGCTGACGAGCTTGTTGTAGTCAACAAGAAACGAACATATGAACTCTGTGAAAAGATTAAGCCATTGGGTGTTAGATGGGTATGCCAGGGAAGATTGAATATTGTAGATTTGCCTTTATTGAAAACAATGAAAAAAAGCGGTTGCAAACGAATTGGTTATGGGATAGAATCTGGCAGCCAGAAAATACTCGATAATATGAATAAACAGGTTAAAGTGGAACAGGCTTTGCAAGGATTGGTATGGACTCAACAAGCGGGTATAGCATTGCACCCTCAGATGATGTTTGGCATGATAGGTGAAACGAAAGAGACATTAAATGAAACCATCGAATTTTGCAGAAAGGCGCACATAGCCCCCCAGGGAATGTTTTCAACAACACCTCTGCCTCATACGCCATTATACGACTATGCCCTCAAAAAAGGGCTGATAAAAGATGAGGAAAAATATTTAGAAGGCTTGCCTGGAACATTCAGGCTTTATGTTAACCTTACAGATTTTAACGATGATGATTATCTTAAACTGAAGAGCGAGACAGAAGCAGCTATCGTAAAAAATTATTCAAAGTACAGAAGAAAACATCCTTCTTTGTTGTGGAAGGATTATTCCCATAAAGCTAAAAGAGCGTATTGGTATATACAGGATTATGGTCTTGTCACTTTTCTTAAGAGCCTTATGAAAGTAATAAGAAATGACAGGGACATATTGTTCACAAAAGAGATGGTTGCTTAATCTAATACCTCAATTATGAACCTAATCTTTTCTAAATGAAAAATTTAACATGTCAGAAATCGCAGGTGTACGCTCTAATGCTTTAGCTCAGAGCAAACCAGCGATTTCTGAGCATGCTCAAAAACACGCCACGCACTCATCAAAAATGCAGTGCATTTTTGAGTGTGCTCAGAAATCTAAAGAGATTTCTGACATTAGTGTGGGGTCAGTTTTTGACATTTAAGAAAGTTTTTTATATAGTCCTTCTTTATTTAGGATTATGGCAGATTATATGAAAAAGGCAATTAAAGGCAGCGTTATCATATTTAGTTTTTTTATTACAACTCAAATAATCTCCTATTTAGTGCGCTTTCTGTTTGCTAGAAACTTAACCACCACAGAATTTGGCTTGTTTTATGCATGTTTTGGTTTTATAAGTTTCTTTACAATTTTTAAAGAATTTGGATTGAATGAATCATTAACAAAATACATTCCAGAGTTCTTGGTCAAGAAAGGCGAAGCAGATATAAAAAACTCGATAGCATATGCGTTAATTATTCAACTGGCAGTTACATTACTCATTTCTCTTGTGATATTCTCCCTTTCAGGGTACCTTTCAGATGTTTATTTTCATAATAAACTAGCTTCGGTTATTATTAAAATATTGCTTATTGGATTTTTATTTGATTCGATCACAGTTGTGATAAAAAATAGTTTTCTGGGCTTTCAAAGGCACGCGCTTTATTCTTCAATCATCTTTTTTAAAATGATTTTGATACTGGTTGTATCTTTGTTTTTATTTAAGTATGAGCTGGGGGTATTTTCCCCTATAGTTGCATATGCGATCTCCCCTTTTTTAGTTGCTGTAATATTTGTGCCAATCTTCATACGAAAAGTTTTTCCGCAGTTTCTTAAGATCCGATCCAGTTACAATCCAGAATTATTGAAGAAGATAAGCTCTTATGGATTTGTGGTTATGATAGGAATGGCAGGATCTACCCTTTTAGGGTATACTGACACGTTGATTCTGACATATTTCTCGATAACTAGCGTAGCCTTATACAATGTTGTTTTACCTATTGCCAACATCATATCTTATCTTGCTATTGCTATATCCAACACCTTATTTCCGCTGGTTTCAGAACTTTGGGCAAAGAAGCATGTGCCTTTATTAAAGAAAGGCGTTGAACTTTTATACAGGACTGTTTTTTTGGTGGTCTTGCCTATCGCTTTAGCTCTATTCGCTTTCCCTGATGTGACTATACGATTATTATTTGGGCAAAAATTTTTAGATCAGCAGATAGTTCTGTTCGGAAAAAACTTTATTGCGTCAACACTGACCTTGCAAATCCTTATAATAGGCGTCCTATTCACAGTTATGTTCATTATAAACAACAACATTCTGAACGGTATTGGAAGACCAAAATTAACTACCAAAACAGTTTATATTGCAGCTTCATTAAATCTAGTCATTAACTTAATCTTGATCCCCTCGTTGGGGATTGTTGGAGCAGCTATAGCAACTACTATAAGCAGCATACTGATGGCTATACTCACCGTCCACTTCTTAAAGAAAATTTTGAACGTGTATTTGCCGATAAATCATTGGATAAAAACATTTTTCGCAGGTGTTATATTCATTTTGGTTGTTTACCTGCTTAAAGGCCTGTTGTTAATAAAGAATGCCTTGACAGAAGCGGTATTTGTAGTTTTAGTTGCAGTCTTTATTTATGTCACTCTATTGTTTTTGCTCAGGCTGCTTAGCTTGTCAGAAATCAAAGAGCTGGTTAGAAGACTAAAAATTAAGGGCGCATGATGTCATTATCTGTGCAGTTTATTTCCCAAGGTCTAACCTCTTTTGACAAGGAAGAATATACTATAAAATCACCAATATTCTCTGAATGATAGGAAACATTATTTTGGTTTAGAAACTCTGCAAATCTCCGGTCATATTCAGAATTGTCTCTTGTTACATAACCAAAATTTTCTGAATTATTAACGATCTCCTCATATTTAGGGTATCTCGATTTTCTGCCTTCGCCTAAGCAATAACACATATGATCACAAGAAGCGATAATTTGTTCGCCACTTTCGAATATAAGCGGCCATTTTATCCAGTATTCTGCATAAACATTGTTGATATTGCTCTTTAAGATAAAATCTTTGGTCTCTATTATTCGAGGAAGCTCAGAAACAGGCCTATCAAAGAAGAAAGATGATTCGTACACATTTGTTAGTGGAATAGTTAGGATGATAAGTGATGCAAAGAAGATCTTAAGTTTGTTATTGGTTATTGAATTATACACTCCAATGATAAAAATAGCGAAGAGTAAACACAAAAAGGCATATGTTGGCAAAAGATATCTTGGTTTTCCTGCTCCCCTAAAATAAAAAAAGAGAACATACAATAAAACATAGGAAACAACCACCATTTCAATAGAGATACTAGCAGGTTTCTCTCTTTCTTTTTTGGAAAATGACAAGAATGTAGAGAAAATTATTTTTTTATTTCTGTAAATGATATACCCTATCGAAGTTATAAATAACAAATAGGGAACATACCTGAAGGCAGTTTCTCCAAAAAAAGAAGGCAATTTCTGGCTAAAGAAAAAAAATAAATTTTTGTTAGTCGGTATTAGCATATCCCAGCAGTATGTTATCTCAGGGAATAGCCCATATTTGCATACAATCTCCTGAACAATAGATTGTGCAAATAAGTGTTTTATATTAGCAAATTTATGGGTGATATTATAAGCCAAAATTGGCAGATAGCCCATTATGAAAGCCGCTATATAACAGCCAAATTGCTTTTTGAGGAAAAACTTTCTATCTGTCGCGAACCAGTAAACCAAGAATATTATCATTAATGGTATGGAGAATTCTATAACCCATATTGAAAAAGCGCATAAAAACCCAAAAAGTATGAAATTTATTGTGCTAGCCTGGTTTTTGAAAAAAATTCTGTAAAAAATATAAAACAAAAACAAATCCAGGATTAATGGGAACAAGTGCCATGAGCTGTTTCTTGTGAACTCCACATACACCGGAGATGGCAAGGCTAAAAAAAATGATGTAATCAGCGCAATAGTCTTTCCAAATATTCTGCTAAACACTAAATAAGCTGCAATAATCACGCAAATAGACAAAAAAATAGCCTCCAGGTGGAGGGAAAATGTGGACACGCCAAAAAACATGAAAAAAGGCACAGCAATAAGTGATTGGACAACCATATCGCCTCCAAAAGAATGCCCAATCTGAAAAAAAGGAACCTCTCCATTTTCCATGATATGTTTCGCCATTATGCCTATTGCTGATTCATCTGCATCTGTGTACTTCAGTGGAGAATAAAAGATAATAACTACTTTAAACACAACAGCTATAACCAATACAATCATGCCCAACGCGTAGAAGATTTTTTTATCCATTTGGCAGCCAGATGATCATTTCTTTTCATATACCATGACAAGATAGGTAAATAAGTCTTTATGATTAAAGTGGATATTAACAAGTTTAAACTTCTTATGGTCTATCAGGCTTTTTGCATGTTTAAAAGAACTTATTTTCGTAACTTCATCAGGAAAAAAGTTAAACTTTTCTTTGCTTAATCTAGAGACTACAATCTCAATAGGCCTCAAAACAATCTGTGTAGAGCTGAATGAGGGTAACCAGAATAAGATAACCCGCGCTCCTTTTTTTAACACCCTGTGGAATTCATCCAGGATTTTGTTTGTATCCTTAGGGTAAAAATGTTCCATAACACCTAAATTCCAGATACCATCAATGGAATCGTCTTTGAATGGAAGATTAAATATATCTGCGCATATAGCTTCATCGATGTTTTCTTTTTTTGCGATTTTTAGTGGAGTAATAGCTATGTCTAGAGCAACTAACTTTCTTTCCTCTTTTTTCAATCTAGACAATGTCTGTGAAGTGCCTGACCCACATTCTACAAATATGCCCTTTGTAGGAAAATATCTTTTGAGATAATACGCCACTGCATTAGAAATGATTAGCCTTCTGTATGCTTCACAGATCTTTCCGAAGATGCTGTTAGTTTGGTTTAATTTTTTCCAGTGTTCTTCCCAAACTTGCCTTTCTTTGCAGGCTTTCCTAACTACCAACTTGAGCCTCCTCTGAAAGCATTATAGGTATCCCTTCGATTAGTGGATATACTCTTTTACATTTTGTGCATGCCAGCCCGGCATTATTAATTTTTACACTCGATTTGCAAACAGGGCAGGCTAATAAATCTAGTAGTTCTTTGTCCATAACTATCAACTTCAATTAGGGGAGATGCTCTGTAATTAAAATCTTTTGGTAATAAAGGGCTACTTTTTCTTCATGAATCTAAGCCGTAGGATTGTAAAAAAAAATTTAATCATTTCCCTTTTTGAGAGTTTTGATTTGCCCTTCTTTCTTTCAACAAAGAATATGGGTGCTTCACCAACCTTAAACCCTCTCAGCTTGCAAAGGTAAAGCAACTCCTCTAGGAATGAAAACCCATCTGATTTGATTGAATCAAGGTCCAGCGATTTTATCACTTCTGCCCTATAACATCTAAACGATCCTGTGATGTCATTAATCTTGAACCCAAGCACCTTAATCGCAAGCAGGTTTGCACACCTGCTTATAACCCTCCTATGGAATGCCCAATTCACGCCCCCTCCTTGGGTGTATCTAGATCCCTGCACAACATCAAACCCCTCACGCACTTTATTTATCAGGCCAGGAATATGTTTTGGATCGTGGGAAAGGTCTGCATCCATCGTTATTATCAGATCAGGCTTCAGGTCAGACAGGGCGTATCTGAAACCAAGAATATAAGCTGATCCCAAGCCAAGTTTTCCTTTTCTGTGCAGTACATGTATTTTTCCTTTGTGTTTTTTTGCGAGTTCATCAGCTATCCTGCCAGTGCCATCAGGCGAATTGTCATCTATAAACAGTATGTTTGTATCAAGATCTAGACGGAATATTTCATCGACGAGCGTTTGCAAATTCTGCGCTTCATTGTAAGTTGGAATAATGATAGAATTCATTTTTTTGTTCTTCTGGAAGGCAAGTTAGAACTAAACAATGCCTCTCCAATAGTCTAAGGTATCCTCTAAAGTTTTTTCAAATGATATAGCTGGCTCCCAACCGGTTTGATTTTTGAATTTAGTATAATCCCCAATTAGTATTGGAACATCGCTGGGCCTCATTCTCGATTGGTCCTGTTTTATCTCAATTTTTTTCTTGGTCATAGCCAAAAGAAGATCAACTACTTCTTGTATCCTATATCCTTTTCCAGTGGCTATATTATATGGCTCGCCCAATTTACATTTTTCGATTGCCAATAGGTAGCCCTTCACCATATCCCTGACATCTGTAAAGTCCCTTATTGCTGTTAGATTGCCAACATGCAGTATAGGTTTTCTTTTCCCATTTTCAATCTCAGCCACTTGTTTTGCAAAACTGCTTGTTACAAAAACATCCCCTCGTCTTGGGCCTGTATGATTAAACCCCCTTGTTAAGATTATTTTCATCCCATATGAGACGAAATACTGGTAACCTAGCATCTCCTGGCATATCTTGCTTACCGCATAAGGAGATGACGGTCTTAAAGGATTTGTTTCTTTTATTGGGGTTTCGTCTTCTTTGACTATGCCATATTCTTCTGAGGAGCCAGCAATTTGGATCTTAGTATCCAGATTTAATTTTCTGACAGCTTCAAGTAGGTTTAACTGGCCGATTATATTTGTATTCACTGTGTTGCTTGGAGCTGTCCATGACACAGGAACAAAAGACTGAGCAGCCAAGTGAAATATATAATCAGGTTTTATTGAGCCTATTGCAGATTCGACGGAATGATAATCAGTGATATCAGCATAAATAAGATTAAGGTTTTCTTTGATGTGATCAATATTGGCCGTCCTGGATCTCCACCTGTACAAGCCATGAACTTCGAAACCCTTGCCGATTAACAGCTCTGACAGATGAGAACCGACAAATCCAGTTATTCCGGTGATTAATGCTTTTTTCATTTAAATCTGCAAGATATTCAAAATGTTATATAAATTTTGCTAATATTTGTAAATTTCAGATTTACCGAAAATTATTTAAAACTAGGCATGTTTTGTGGGGTATGATATTAGGGTAATTGTCTTGGGGGCTGTATAGAATCTCGTTAAGTGCTATACCCCATAAATGGCTTCACTCTGTAATAAAATGAGCATAAAAAAACTAAAAAATAGGGCATTAATGTTGTCAGATTACATCTTAAAGAGAACAACATTAAGTTCTTATCCAGTTGAACTCTCAATAGGAATCACAAGCCATTGCAATTCGAATTGTCTTATGTGTCCGAGAGACGAAATAACCAAGCACTTAGGCTTCATGGATTTTAAGCTTTTTAAGAAGATAATTGATGAGACAAAGGGTACATTGGAGCTAGCTTATCTGCATTTTGACGGTGAGCCATTGATTCACCCGCAGTTTTTTGAAATGGTTAAATACTGCAAAGATAATAATGTTACTGCGGGAATATCAACCAATGCTATCCTGCTTGATGGCGCTGCAGCCCAAAAATTAATAGATTCTGGGTTGGACTACCTCATAATATCTATTGATGCTGCTTCTCCTGAGACTTATAAAAAAATAAAGGGTACAGATGATTATGATAAGGTAGTAAGCAACGTAAAAAACTATCTTATGCTTAAACATAAGTCAAAAAAAGGGCCATATACCGCTCTGCAGCTTATCTATCTAAAAGAGAATAAGCAAGAAGCAGGCAAATTTAAAAAATTATGGAGAGATTATAATGCTGATACGCTAAGGATAAAACCTGTACTAACATTTGCAGGAGATGTTGATCTAAAAAATCAAGAAGTGAAATACTCAAAAAACCCGTGCGTTTATTTATGGAGGCAATTATCCATCCACTGGGATGGTGAAGTAACCTGTATTGAGATGTGCAGAAATATGCCCTTGGGCAATATTAAGGACAAATCATTAAAAGATGTGTGGAACAGCAAGACTCTTGTAGGGCTAAGGAAATTGCATTTAAGCGGCAATAAAAATAAGATACACCTATGCAAAAATTGCAATGTTCCTGGCTTGAATTTGCCAATAATGCTTGCGGGAACAATTATGAATGATTTTAGCTTTAAGAGAAACCTCATAAGGTATGAGAAATTATCTTTATTTATTGATTCTGTTTTTAAGAAATAATCAACTAAATGACCAAAAAGAATAATGACCAATTAGAGAAAAGGGATATAGCTATTCTTCTAGTTGCTCCTGTCTGGTATGGCGG
>CAZKBD010000058.1:0-11535 GCA_964550945.1 uncultured Methanosarcinales archaeon | reverse complement strand
GTCAAATAGACTGGTGGTATGCTCGCCTTATAGGCTCGGGTCGGATTTTTTGTTCTCATTTTCCACTTGAGGTTTATCTTTAAACAAAACCACCAGTGAAATACACTGGTGGAAAATGAGATTTTAGAAATGCTGGGAATGGAAACAGAGCTGAAAGAAAAAAGAATTATTGATAGAAGATTATTATAAAACCTAGGATAAGACTTTTCCCGAAAGAAAAGCCCCATCCCAGGAAAAAGAGGTGATCATTACCTTCTTAGTACGATTATTGTCGCTCCTATCGCAAATATTACTGCTCCAAACAACACTACCAATAGTATAATCAACAGCATCGTATATTCATCAGTATCTCTAAATGATATCTGTGTTGGTGTTGTTGGCTGCACAACCGTAGTTGGCACTGGAGCATAATAGCCAGGTGTTTGCTCGATCTGTAATTCTACATCTTCTTGGCTCTCTGAAGGCGAAGGCGTTACAGCGCTGCTGCAGCTGGCTTTGTCTAGGGTAATTGTCTTTGAATCGCTTAATTTAGTTCCATCATAGTAAGCCTTTACTTCAATGGTGTATGTCCCTTCATCAGCATCCAAATCAACTGGTATGCTGAATGTCTTTTCGTATTTGCTGTCTTCATCTGCCTCTGCATCTAAGCTTATGTCCTTATCTTTTATATCAAGGCCAAGCTCATCATTCTTTACCTGTATCCTTACATCATCTTCATCTTCTGAGCCAACATTGTAGATTACAACATCCAGGCTTGTAGATGTTCTGCAGCTTATTGTTTCTGGATTAAGAGTAAGGCTCTTGATTGATATATCATGTTTGTCTTTTTGGACTTCTAGTTTCACAGTTACTGTGTCTGAATGTGAATCTCCATTCTCATCAGTTCCTTCTGCTGTGATATCCACATCATATGTGCCTTCATCTACAATTGATGGCACATTAAGCGTGAGAGTAGCATCTTCAGTCTTGCCGTCTTTTATCTTGCTTATGTCAACTTCATCATCGATATCATCGCCATCATCTATTTCGTTGATTGTTACTGTAACAGTTACGTCTTCAATATCCAAATCAGCTAGCAGGTTCTTGACATCTACCGTAAACTTAAGAGCAGATGCAGGCTTTGCGTCTTTGTCTATGATATCTCCATCGTTAATGCTCTTGTCTTTCTTGCCATCAACATCCACTTCCACGTTAGTTATTTTTAATGTTCCTGCAGAGACTGTGATGGTTACATCGTCTGAATCAGCCAACTGGCTATCATTAACAATCAATCTAAATGTATAATTTCCAACTTCTGCTGCTGTGAATGTTGGCTTTTGGGCTGTTGAGCTTGATAATGTAACAGCAGGGCCAGCAGTCTGTGTCCAGCTATAGGTTAGGCTATCTCCATCATTATCTGTGCTTCCAGAGCCGTCTAATATGATATTATCTCCTTGCTCTCTGCTCTGATCAGCGCCAGCATTTGCATTAGGCGCATCATTGCCAGTTCCGCCTAGCATGAATGATGTAAAGTGGTTTACCATAAATACCACATTACCATTTACGCCTGGAGCTGGATAGCTTATCAAAGTGCAGCTTGTAGTTGAGGTATTTGTACATAAAGTAGCAATCTGTAATGGGTTTGTTGTGAATCCACTGTTATAATAAATTTCAAGCGGATCATCATAAGATACATCATACAAAGTGACAGTAGCATTAGTTTGCCCGTCAAATGCATCTTTACATGGTTGATTGTCTGTATCTATAGCAACAATTCCATCTCTGAATTCAATGCAATCGCCCAAGTAAGCAATATCGCTTAAATCAACTGGGCCTGGTAATTCTACTTTTGCGAAATCATTAAAGATCGCAACATCTGCTGCATTTCCGATTATGCTGCCAGTGCAATCATCACCATCACATTCTAAGGTGTATCCTGCTGGAGGTATAGGAACATCTGTTGCAGTTAGGTTCCACTTTTGCTCAGTTGAGTTTGTACCGTCAGAAACTTCAACTTTAATTTCAAAATCTCCTGCTCCGGTTGAAACATAAGTATAGCTGTTGCTTGTTTGTCCAGTGAATATATTATCCACAAACCATTGGTAGCTTAAAGTATTATTTTCTTCATCAGTTGCTGTTATGCTGAACTGCTGGCTTCCAGTTTCTGTGATTATTACTTCTCCTGCTGGTGAAGCGCTTGCTATTACAGGAGCATCATTTATATCAGCCACAACAAATGTGAATATCTGTGGAGTTATTTTGTCTCCATCAGTCAGGTTTACTGTAACATTGAATGTTCCTGGTGATGGGAACCTGAATCTTATTGAATTGCCTGCTATTGGAACTCCATATCCTGGATTCATCAAGAAATGCAAATCATTTATATTATTGTCAATATCACTAATGTTATTGGACAAGTCCAAAACAAATTCCTGGTCTTCAAAAGCATCAACAACTGGATTTAAGTTCACAAAATAAGGCGCATCGTTGACTGGATTTACAGTTATCCTGAATGTTTCATTCTTTACAGAATCAACTTGAACTATCAAGTCAGAATAGCCAGTTGCATTTGCAACACTTGTGCAGTTGATATTATTGCCATTCAAAGCGCAATTTATAACTGAGGTATTTGACTGGCTGATTAATGTATAAGTAACGCCTTGCTCTAAATAGGTTAGTAGGTCAATTCCATAATTGCCAAAGTCCTCGCTAACTGTAAAGTCAGGCAATCCACAAGCAATCACTTCTAAGCTTAGTGTTTTTGTATCGCTTAATCCTTCTGAATCATTAACATTAAACACTATTGGATAGGTTCCAGCTGCAACTTCATTTGCAACAGTTAAAGCATAATTGAAGTTCTTTGTATAAGGTGTTGATGGATATTCAAATATGTTGAAAGTTTCGTTCTTATTTATTCCCAAAGCAGTATTTTGTACTGAAAGGGCTGCGCTGTATTCATCGCTTGCTCCAGTGTTTATCAAGTTAACATCAATCACAACATCCCTGATGCAGCTTACATTTGCTACATCTAATGTTGCATTGGTTATCTTAATCTCATGATTTTGCTTTGTTATGTCAAGCTTTAGAGCCCACTCATTGCTGTGGTATTTTCCATTGCCATCTATTCCTTGTGCCGTTATTTCAACATCAAATGCATTATCTTCAACATTTATTGGTATGGTGAATGTTAATGGAATTATTTTGGTATCTTGCTCATCCAAGCTTATTGTTGTTGATGTTTGGGATATATCACTTGAGATATCATGTATTGTAATGGTAACATTAGCATATATGTCTGCATTTTGAGCTGTGAATAGGTTCTTTATTGAAACTTTAAATTCGACTTCTGCTGATGGAGTTATTCCTGTGATTGTATCATTATCAGTGTAGCTTGTTTCAGCTCCGCCATCTATTGAAACACCTAAATTTTGTATCCTTAGTGCATCCCCTATTACAACGCTTAATGCCTTTGTGTCAGATGCTCCATTATTGTCTTGCACTACAAATGTTAGATTCTGAATTCCACTTAGCTCTGAATCAGGATCATATACCACATTAGCTGATGTTGCGCTTGTTTTTGTTATAGTTACATAAGGAGTTGCTGAGCTGAATGTTAAATTTTCATTAGAATCAACTACTCCGCCATTAGCATTAGCTGCAAAGTCAATATCTGCTGCTGTAATTGTGAATGATAAAACCTCTCCTTGAGTCATTGCTGATTCATTGAATGGTAATGTTAGGTTAGGAGCGTCATTTACATTTGCTACTGCTATAACAAATGTCTGGTTAGCATTGCCTCCTCTACCATCAGTTACTGTTACAGTAACAGAGTTATTTCCAACTTGCTCATTTACAGGTGTCCATTCTATTAAGCCAGTAGTTGCATTAATAGTCATTCCTGCTGGAGTTCCTAAAGAGTAGGTTAAAGTGTCGTTTACATCAGGATCTGTTGCAACAACTGGATAAGTATACAAACTACCCTGAGTTGCAGTAGTTATAGGAGTAGATGTTATAGTTGGAGCATCATTTACATCCAATACAGTTAACTTGAATGTTTTGTTTACTGCGACTGTCCCATCAGTAGCGAAAACAGTTATATTATATTGCTTTCCAACATCTGCGTTTGTTGGTGTAAATCCACTGATGTAGCCAGAGCTATTGATACTCATGTTAGTGGGCTGGTTTGATAGAGGAGGGGTGTATAGTATTGTATCATTATCTACGTCTGAAGTAACAACCTGGAATACAAACTCTGAATCCTGATTTACTGTCTGGTCAGCTATTGCGCTTATTACCGGGTTGTCATTAAGTGGATTTACAGTAACAGTAAAATTATCACTAACACTTCCAATATGGTTTGTTGCTGTTGCAGTAACATTCCTTTCGCCATTCCAGTTTGGAGTTGCGCTAATATTTAATACATGGTTTGCATCTACATTGAATACAAGATTAGCTCCTCCTGTGAATGAATAGTCAAGGCTTGAATCAATGTCTGAAAAATACGTGTCTAAATCAATTGAATTATCACTTGAATCTTCGTCAAAAGCCACATCTGTGACATTTGCTATCAACTGAGGCGGATCATTTACTAAAACTACATTGATATTGAATGTGTCGTTAGCTGTTAATATGCTATCACTAACTTGAACAGTGCAGCTAGAGATGCCATTCCAATCAGCAACTGGAGCCATTGTTAAGTTAGTTCCAGTTATTGTGCAGTCAACTTGTGAAGCATTTGCTGACAATACTGTATAAGTCAGAGTATCATTATCAATATCTGCTCCATAAGAACTTAAGCTTATTGTTTTATTTACATCTTCATTTGTTGTCTGGTCTGGAATGTTTAAAGTAGGAGCGTCATTTACATTTGTTACAGTTATTGTGAATGGGTAGTCAACTGGAGCAACACTATCAGTAACTCTTACAGTTACATTATTGTTTCCAACTTGCGCATTTGTTGGAGTCCAGCTTATTAATCCACTTGCACTATTGATAGTCATCCCTGTTGGAGCTTGTAGTAAGTTATAAGCCAAAGATTGGTTATCTACTTCAGTTGCATTGACATCACAACTGTATAATGTGTCTTCTGTTGCTGTTAAGTTGCATGTGGTTATATCATATGGAGCGCAGTTGTTGTTCTGCAAAGTAACTTGAGTACTATCCAATGGAAGGAATCCAAACAAGTCTGTTGAATTTATAGTGAATACATAAGCCCCTAGTGCTTTTCCAGTTAGATCAAGTGGCGCTGTCCAATTATGAGATTGGCTTATGTTCAATATTCTTAGAGGATCAAATGAGTTAGTATTATTTGCTTCAAATGCAACTCCATATCCATTATCCCCAGTAACCCTCAAATTATACCATAATATTGGATATTGCCCGACATTAGTTATGTTAAACCTCAAATTAGTTGTTTTAGTGCATGTTAAGTTATTATCATCTAAAGTAGCATTTTCAAGTATAGCTTCCAAAATCTCAGTTGTTACATTAATCTGGAAATTGAATGTGTCATCATGATGACCTATCCATGTGTCATATCCTTCAGCATACAAGCTTAGATTTGCTAATCCTAGTAGTGCTGTTGGAGGTATTACAAAATTATCTAGTGTGAATGTTCTTGTATTTCCTGCTCCAATCCCTAATGTATTGTCATTATCAGGCTGCGGAGTCTGCCCTTGGATTGCCAAAGTGCCGTTGACATTTACAAATCCAATCACTTCATACATCCCATTTCCATTATTACGCAAGGTAACTGCTAAACTTACTGGTGCGCCATGAGATATATTTTGGATTATAGTTCCTTCTGCAAGATTGTTATAGGGTATGCCTTCAATGGTTGCATCAACATCAACTATTTCTAGCCATGGGCTTACAGTAAGGGTATAAGTTTGGTTAGTACTATTACCAACTAAATCATCGACTGTAACTGTGATATTATAAACACCTATAGTAATATCATTATAACCCCATTCAATTAAACCTGAAGTAGTATTAATATCCAATCCAGTTGCGGCTGGTGTACTTGAGATAGAATAATTAAGGGTAGCATGTTCAGTATCAGTTGCATCAACATCATAGCTATAAGCATGATCTTCTACAGCTGATGTCCCTGTTATTGTTGGGATAACTGGAACAGCAAGAACAGAAATCTTCTCTTCTTTATTGTTTAATTCTGAAGAATAGAGAGGTGTTACTTTGCCGAACTTTCCGCTGTCATTAGCAGATGTACCTACAGCAGTTGTTATTGTGCTGTCAACACTGCCCAAAGCAGAAACTGGCGCTACTAACAGGCTAATAACCATAAAAAACAAAACTAGCGTGTTCACGCATTTTTTAAAATAACTATCTTGCAAAATAATCCCTCCATTTTATTTTTTAATCCCCAACTAGTGAATTAACAGCTAGAAAATCACTACTGATATATAAAGGTTTCTATTGGTTAGTAGTTAATATAATTATTTACAGTAAAGTAACTAATAGAATATAGATATGTATTAAAATGTGTTGTTTAGAAACCAGTAAGAAATTATTTGCCGTGTTTCAGTCTCTCTGCTAAATAAGGAGGTAATCCAACTATAGTTACCTTTCTGCCAGTTAGTTCTAGGTCATAATCTACTCTATGCCATGTAAATGTTAAGGCGGTTGTATCAAGAATGCCAAATGGGGCCCTAGGATCTCTATCACGAGGCTGGCCCACTGCTCCGGAGTTTATAAAATAAACTAAATGGGGCTCTAATGTTAGAACTTTTGAATCTTCGCCATTAGAGGGTATGCCGCTTATGTAGTCTTGTTGTACATTGTTAATAATTGCTCCTGCTTTATGTGAATGGCCAAAAAAGCATACATTTGTTCCAGCAACCAGATGCGGCATATAATTCATCGCATCAACCCAATCTTCAATATAAGCTGATAACCCATCATTAGGATCAGGATTGGCATGTACTAATAAAGATACAATCTTTTCATTGAAAATTTGAGCACCCCTTTTTAAACCTTTTAGAAAAGCCTTATTATCATCTGATAAATTGTCTCTAGTCCAATCTATGGCTGCTTTTGCTGCTGGATTAAAAAATCTAGAATATTTGCTATCAGCAATGGCTGCATCATGGTTTCCCATTATAGAAGGGATATTTCTTGCCCTCACAAGCTCAACACATTCATTAGGGTTAGCGTTATAGCCAACAAGGTCACCAAGACAGTAGATTCCATCAACCCCTATAGAGTCTATCTCGTCTAGAACAGCCACAAGGGCTTCAATATTAGCATGAGGGTCTGCTATGATTGCTAGTCTCATATCATTATCTCCTTAGCCTAAAAAATTAATTTGTTGTAAAATTCACTATATTCTTGGTGATTCATTTTAAATTTTATATAAGTTTTTCTATTCTAGCGGCTTATTATGAGAAAAAACTTTTATCAAAAAGAACAAAACCAAGCCTATAATAACCAAATTCCCAGTAACTAATAATGCAAAAACCGCTGGATTCTTAATCAAAGGCGATTCAACAGAAGCTGTAACTTCAACTTCTTCAATAGTTTCTGGTTCAGTCCCTCCAGTTTCATTCTCTTCAGTTTTATTCACCTTTACAGGCTGCTCAGCTTCAGCTGTTTCATTCGGAATTACCGGAGGCCTTTCCTCAACTTTTTTCTCGCAATTAACAATCAAGTTTAAAGTTTTGAAATCATCTACTGCATCCCTGTTATAAAAAGCCTCAACAACAATAGGGTATGTTCCTGGTCTAGCATTAGAAGGAACCTTAAAATCTATTTTTTTCTCATGTCTTGTATCATCTTCCCATGGCTCATCAACTAAGCTTATATCATGCTCCTCAAAATTTAGGCCAAGATCAGCATTCTTAGCTTCTAAGGCAACTTCCTCTTCATAATTGGCGCCTATATTTAACAGCTCAACATCTAATGATGCTGTATCGCCGCAATTAACAGTTTCTTCAGTTAAGACAGCTTTATTGATAATAATGTCATGAGCTTTTTTATCAAGGTCAAAATGGACTACCCAGCTATCTTCATGCGTGCCGTCTGTGCTTTCACCTTGAGCGTAGATTTCTATATCATAATCCCTTTCTTCAACCTCCAAGGGAAGCGTGAACAGAAGTTGTGTAGATTTTGACTTATCTGATTCCAAATCAAACGAATCGCTTTCTTCCTCTAAGTCTTCATCATCCTGATCAGCCCCAACTATCGTAGCAGTTACAGTGATGTCATCTATATCAATATCCTGGCTGAATTCGTTTCTTACCTCAATATTTAACTTTATCTCGTCTCCTGGACTTGCTTTATCGTTGCTTATTTCATCATCCTTATTAAGCGTATCAGACTCGCCGTCAATAACAATCTCAACTTTTTTTATTGCCAACCTTCTGCCAACTTCTATATTCAACACAAATGACTCATTATGCTCATTACTTGTAAGAGTGGCTGTTCCTATAGAATGTATGCCAAATTCTTCATACGTTGGGATTGTTGCCTTTACCTCTACTGTTTTTTCTTGGCTGGCGTTCAAAGTTCCTAAATCACCATTAGTGTAGGTTATACTATATTTAGAATGGATATTGTCAATAATTCTTACGTTTGTTAAAGGGACGGTTCCTGTATTCTTCACAACAAAGGTTGTTGAAACATTGCTGCCTTGATATCCTTTGGGAAAAGTGATGCTTATATCCTGAAAATCCGCAACAGCCAGCACAGTGACAGGCAATAATAAGACAGCGATCATCAAAAATACAAGCTTATTCATCTGAACAAAACCCCAATGTTATTCCTCCATAATGGTAATCTTTGCTCTTGAGAAATCTACTATTCTATAAATACTTTGCGGTTTTTAGAATCAAGCTTACTATTTTTTCTTTTAAGCCTTTGGCTTTTCTTCCTTAATCTCTTTTTTCTGTTCTTCCTTCTTCACAAACTCCAATTTTTTAATTGAAGGGATTAATCCAGTTAATTTTTTACTGATTTGCTTGGCAATCTCTTTAGGAAGCTCTCTTTGAAGCTCAACTTTGGCATTTCCCTCTGTTATTGTAACTTTTACATCCTTCTGGCTTAACTGTACCTTTAGGTATTCTTCTATCTTCTTAGCATCCTCTGTGATTATCCTGTTTACTTTAATGTCATAAACAAGTTCGCGCCCAGACAAAGGATGATTAAAATCAACAATAGTCCTGCCGCCAGTAACTGTTTTAACAGTTCCCATCATGCCGTCAATGTTTACTTGAAGGCCAGGCGCAGGCATGATTCCCTGTTTTCTAAATTTAGCGGTGTTTATCAGCTGGATTAGTTTTGCATTCTTCTTCCCAAAGCCCTGCTCAGGGCTCAGCTCTAGGGTATAGCTTTTTTCAGTATCCTTTCCTGATAGCTGATCATCAATTCCAGGAAGAACCTGCTTCTCTCCAATGCAGATAACAACCGGCCCATAAGTCTGGCTCTCATTATGTATAGCATTATCCTTGGCAATCTTTTCGTTAGTGGTATCAAAAACAATACTGCCTTCCTTTGTTTTGCCGGTATATTCAATTTCCACAAAATCATTCTTGTTGATTTTTGCCATAAGAAAAGTGCTGGGCATTTATTATATAAAGCTTACTGTTTTAAAGATTTACCATCATTTTAGTCAAAACCTATAGTACTAACAAAAAATATTTAAATACTGGCTTAGTTGGGGTGTATACACGGGTATAAGTCTGCTGAATGATCAGCTGGATTAAGCCGGAGGTATAAAATGAAAAATTGGAACAATCTGGATGACGATGATGATGGCGATTGGAACGATCCAAATGAAGAAGAATAGGATAATGCACTTATTTATTTTTTTGTTTATAGAATCTCTAACGTTGGTGATATCATGAAAAAGGTACATACAAAAATCAAGAGAAAATACGGATTAGGAACACATACTAACAGGTATGATTTTTTCCATCCTAAAAAAAAGGAAAATAGGCCTAAGACATTCAAAACCGAAGAGGCTGCGAAGGCTTGGGCAAAAGATCATGGGTTAAAGCCAGAACAATATTCGCTAAAGAAGGTAAAGCGCAACAAGAAATTCCAGATAGTGCAGGAAATTAAAGCAAAAAAATAGCATAATAAAAAAAGTTGCTGACAACCCAGATTCAACTCTTCAAAAAAATACTTCCTTCAGGTTACGCTGCTAGATTTGTGGCCTCTAGCAAAGTGTAGAAGCGATATGCCCTCAGTTTTCATTATGAAAAGATTCATACCCTTAACACAGCTATTTGATAGGATAACAAATAAGCGTTTTGAGATATGGCTGGATAAACTAAAATTTGTTCATATATTTGTGATATGGATATCCATCATAATAATTTTTGGTTTAGTCTACCACTTTTTTGGAGGTAATTCTTCATTTCTTATTTACACTACAGATAAAGCTCACGTAGACTGGATAGTAGACAAGATATTTTTCAGTTTTATGATCGCTTCTAGCAGCGGATTCGGCTATATGGCTCCAATCGGTTTTTTTAGGATAGTAACAATATTTGAAGTTGTCTGCGGATTGATACTTTTGGCTTTAGTCACATCCAAACTTGTATCCATAAAACAGGATATAATCCTAAGTGAGATTTATGAGATCTCTTTCAATGAGAAGATCAACAGGATGAGATCCTCACTCTTGTTATTCAGGCAAAACCTAAGCAAGATCATTGACAGAGTGGAAGACAATGTGATAAGAAAGCGAGAGGTTAATGACATATATATTTACATCTCATCTTTGGAGGATATTCTAAATGAGATAATCTCTCTCGTGGGTACATCTGGCAGGCATTACTTTAAAAAAGTCATCGATCCACTAAATACTGAGCTTCTTTTTAATAGTGTTCTTAGCTCATTCGAAAGGCTTAACGAACTGATAACTATTCTAAATCAAACAAAACTGGAATGGAAGAGAGATGTAACATTAAACCTTATAGAGAGAAGCATTTCTCTGAATGATGCCCTTTTTGCCAGGCTTAATTCCTCAAAAAACCTTCCAGATAAGATTATTAATGACCTGACTGCGCAAAAAAATACTGTAATAAGCTCTATAAAGCAAGGGTTAAGCCATTCTCAAAGCCCAAAACAGTAAGATTTAAATACCAGTGAAGATTACTCATTTACTATATCGCCTCCAATATTCTATATTTTAGATATCCCATTCTAATATACATATAGAAGAATCTGATGGTGCTTAATGAATACTTGACATTATTGTCAAGTACGAGATAGTTTGGTAGACAATTCCTTAATTGCGACCAGGTAAAAATTTTAGATTGGAAATCTCAATTTCCAATAATTCCCGTTGATCCTGCGGGAGATTGCTGCTATTAGAGTTCGACTAAGCCATGCAAGTTTTGGGAGCTTCGGTTCCCGGCGAATTGCTCAGTAACACGTCAATAATCTGCCCTTAGGTTCAGGATAACCTTGGGAAACTGAGGATAATACTGGATAAGAGAATATTTCTGGAAAGAATTTTCTCTCAAAGGCAACGCCTATGGATGAGTTGGCGGCTGATTAGGTTGTTGGTGGTGTAAAGGACCACCAAGCCTA
>CAZKBD010000057.1:0-11995 GCA_964550945.1 uncultured Methanosarcinales archaeon | reverse complement strand
GCGCTGTTTTTGGGGCATTGGCATTGCAGACTGTAAAGTTAGGGGCGGTGAATGCAAGAGCAGCTGTAATGATGCGTATGAGACAGAAGTGATCAACACCAACTGCAAATCACCCCAGTATTGCTGCGTCAAGATTTTGGAAGATACGTAGTTCTTAAGTTAATAATACTAAAAAAATAAATTCAAAAGATTTATATATGCTCTAATCTAAAAAATTATTTGATATGGCTGATGAGGAAAGTGAATCTAACCTTGTACCAGAATGGTTTTTGAAAATATTTTTAATAGTCGCATTAGCCGGAATTTTGATATTAATTGTGATAAACGCTAAAAAAGTGTTGCTTCCATGAAAAAAAAAGCGCAAATGGCTATGCTCATTGGTATTGCAATACTGATCATTTCAGGATTTCTTATACTCGGGCTGTGGAAAATCTTTTTTTCAAAAGCGAATGACGCAAGTGCAGAAGCTCTATGTTACGGATTTAATGCAATAAGGCTGTGGGGCAAGGATAAGGAGCAGCAAGCCACTGGTGTGCATTTCAAAGAAATAGCACCAAGAACATGCAGGAACATTGAAAAGGAAGTTCCAGGCGAGGACTATCCTCAAACTAAGCAGGGAGCAATGGCTGAGATTAGCGATATGACTGCAAGATGCTGGTGGATGTGGCTGGAAGGAGCAGAAAGAAATATGTTTAGGCAGATATTGCCGGGAGGAAAAGAGCCTTGTTTTAACTGTTATTCTTTCAATATAAAAAAAGGAATTGATAGTTTTACAGGCGCAGACTTAGCCCAATACATGCGAGAAACTGCTTACAAAGTAAAAGATGGAAGCAATAATTGCGCAGCAGTTGGAGGGGGCTTTTGCGCTGATGACTGCAGCAAGCTTAGCGAAGGATCGCAAATTTCTGCCAAAGAAGTAAGCTCAAACAAATGCGAAAAGCCAAAAAAATGCTGCATATCCACAAAAAGAAATGATAAATGCAGCAATAAAGGTGGCGCTTGTATAGCTCTAGGCAGCAGCACATGCAAAGAAAAGAGCCCAGAAGAGTATTCAATAAAATATGATGGCTGGAAATGCGCTGTTAAAGGAGAAAGCTGCTGCATTAAGCAAGAGCATTTTTACAGTTATTTTGGTTATGTTCAAAACTATAATGATGATGGAAAAGGAGCTGTTTTATACACTCCTGGAACAGAATTCAAAGCTCAGGAAGAGACTTACTCAATCAGTCTTATCAGTCCTGATCCAAATTATGGGTGGGATAGCCTAACAAAGGGCGCTCCAGTTGGAGGGCTTATTGGAGCAGGCGGCGCAGCGGTGGGAGTATGCCTAATAGCTACTTCAGGCCTTTGTACAATACCAATAGCGCTAGGAATAGCCGGAGCGGGTTTTATAGGTGGGGCAGTTACAGGTGCAACCTATCTAACTGAAAACAAAGACATCAATGTAGTCCTAATCTCTCCTCTTAATGCAGTGTCAGACAAATGTGTAATGGAGCTGGATATTCAATGAAAATGAACAAGAAAGCAGACTGGACTTTTGCTCAGCTGGCAGGGATTTTATTACTGTTAATACTCTTAGTCTGGGTTATTATCTGGTTTACAGGATTAAGGGAAGATGCGGCAAATATAATACGTGATTTTTTTAGGTGGAAATAAAAATCCCAATCGCCCCAAGGGGCGGGGTATCTTAACAAATGAAAAAAGGAACATTCCCAATTGAAAAATTAGTAGCGATTCTTTTTATACTTATAGGATTCTTGGCCATGCTTGCTTTCTTTGCTCCAAAAGGATGGCTTAATCAAGTTACAGAGCCTATTAAAGACCTAGGGCATTGGCTTATAAAAGACTCAGAGTATAAAGAGCCAGAGCCATCTTTTTCAAAGCAAGTCAGCGATAATTTCACAGCCCTTGTTAATGTGTTTGAAAATCCAGGCAATGACCAGTGTCTTCTGGTATATCCTGAATTAGAAGCCATTAATGGCAAATTCAGCATAGCTATAGAAAAGCAAGGCGACGATATCCTATTTAGGGTATTGGATGACCAGGGAGCAGAGTATGACAGCAAGGTTGTGCCAAATAAAATTCCTTGCATAGTTGCAGGTGACGGCGCAAAACTTTTTTATGATAATTATTTGGATGGCAGCAAAAATAACGAGCTGACAGACTTCAAAGCTGTTGATAAGATTGTTATTTCCAATGTTTATGACTTAAAAGCTGATGATAAAGAAGATTACAGTTTAGAGGATAATGGATTAAAAGTAAAAGATGGAGAGCAGGAGATCAGCCTTATCTATAACAGGGATATAATTCATTTGTGCTTTTTTACAACCAACGATGTCATCAATTATAATGGGTATGGGCTCGACGATGATTTCATTTGGGAATTGTACCAAAAAAACAGGCTGCTTGGATTGCCTTTATGCGGAAAAGAAAATGAAGATCCACATAAAGAAGCGATTTCTGAATTTGACAGGCTTTTGAGTTTTATTAAAGGAACAAATCTTGGAACAAGCCTTTGTAAAAAAACATTCAGATTTGATACAAACAAGCTTGAAAGGGATTATTATGTTGTTTTTAGAGAAAATGGGCAGGTAGCCCTTTATTATCAAACTACCCAAGTTAAGGAAGACCAAGTCAGCGCTTATCCTATGGTGAGCATAGGTAATCAAGACGACTTAGATGCCTTTTTTGATGGCTATAATGACCTTTCTCCAGGAATTTTCTTAATAGATCCTTATAACATTTATTCGCAATACCCTATTCAAGATATTAGCGGCGCAATAAAGATCCACGATGCATTATTTTTAGTAAACAAAGACAATAAATCACTATGGTCGTTTGACAGCGACTGGCTGGGATTATCTGGAGCTGTCCAAGAATGTTCATGAGGTGATACAAAATGAATAAAAAAGCTACTGAACTGCCGATGAATGTGATAATAATAGCCCTTATTCTGATAACTGCTGCAATAATACTTATAGCAGTGTTCACAGGCATGTTTAGAAAAGAAGGCAGCGAATTAGACAAGAAGATTAGCGCCCTAGGTGATTTTGATGGGGATGATGTTGCTAATATGTTTGATAAATGCCCTTGTGACATTGATCAAGAGCCACCATGCACAACATTAAAAGATCAATGCGACAATAAAATGAAAAAGAAGTAATATGAACAAAAAAGCAATTATGCTGGAGTTTCTGATCAGGCTGATAATAGCGATTGTATTCATAGGCAGCGCTTTCTATATAGGAAGCAAGCTCTTTAGGCTGGGTGATAAGGGCTATGATGATTATAACAAATTAACAAATCTTATTGATGAGATGAAAGTAAGCGGCGAAATTAGAAGCCTATCTTTGAGTATG
This sequence comes from uncultured Methanosarcinales archaeon, assembly GCA_964550945.1. Classification (GTDB taxonomy): domain Archaea; phylum Nanobdellota; class Nanobdellia; order Woesearchaeales; family CAZKBD01; genus CAZKBD01. The sequence continues at coordinate 8,636 of CAZKBD010000057.1, read as the reverse complement.
GACCAAGATACGGCAATAGTTGGCTTTTCAAGCAATGATGATTATTCTGTCAGCAGATATCGGCTGCCTTATCCTGCTGGCCAGGTCATATTCATATTTAGAAGAAGCGATTTTCCAGCATGTATAAAAGATAAATCTAAATCTTGCGTGTGTTTAGTCACAAAGCCAAAATTTGACAAATACGGAAAAATTGATTCAACAACTGAGGCAGGATTAGGCGGCAGGGATGATGATTTAGATAAAGAAGTGTACAAAAGCTTGCAGATATACTATAAGCCAGAAGAAGAGTCTAAATTTTACTGCGCAGATGTGGATGCAGATATAAACTTCCAATGCGATCTTGAAGAAAAGCCAAATGATGAGTTTAGCTGCTCTCATGGCTTTGTTTTGGAAAGAGGCATAGCTAAAAGATCAACAGAGTATCCTCAATACTTAAATTCAGATAGAACAAGAGGGATTTACTTGGAAAACTATCAAGGAAAGGTTATAATCTGCCTAAACTCTCCTTGCCTGTCAGATATAACGAAAAAAGAGATTGACCAGGAAATAGAAGAAAAAAACAAAGAAAAATCCATCGAGATATTCAATGCTTTTATAGCTAATTTTGGCGACTGCATAAAAAATGTTGACTGCAAAAATGAATTTATGCTGGATTTTCCTTCAACAGGCTTTAAAGTCAAGCATGGAGATGACAGCGTATTAACACTGCAGATGAAAAAAGACGATAATTACGAGAATATTGAAAGCGCCCCTGACAAAATATACAGCTGTGATGGAAAACCGCATGAATATGAAAAAAACGCAGTAATTAAAATAGCTAAAGATATCAAGGATAATTATTGCATGCAGCAGGCCTAAGCAAAAAGCATATATACTAATTCTCTAATATATTTACCTAATGAAAAAAAGAGGCAATGTGGACCTTACTGTAATGGTCTTGGTAGAATTAGTTGTCGCAAGCTTGGTGTTCTTCTTATTTCTTCAGGCAGGCAAAGCTTATGGCAGCGGTGAGATATTCCAAAAAGCGTTTATTGCCAGAGACCACTCAGTATTGATCAACAGCCTCTATTCCAGAAGCGGGAATGGATACATAATGTATCCTACAGACATCTCAAAATTTCTATTATCTTACAAAAATGACAACATCAAGGTGTCTAAGTCAATAGGAGACCCTTTAGCAGTAGAGTACAGTTTTGTCAGGATTGGCGAAAAAGGCTTGGATCTAGAGCTAAAAAATCCTGAAGTTGTTGTTTTTGGAAAAGCAGGAGATATCGAAATTAATACAGACAAGCTGCCTGAACCAAACAAGCTCAAATGCCCTAACCCAGAAAAAAAAGCAATTCCCAAGAGTATATTGATTGATGCAGGCCATGGCGATAGTACTGGATTAAATGTCAACAGCATTGACGAGTCTGCAATAACCAGCTCTATTGCCTTATCATTTTCTACACAAGCGCAGGGAAAAATCGCAACTATTTATTATTCCAGAGCAGGCAATATTGGGGATAATTCAGTAAGGTTGCCTCAGTACAAGATTGATGATTTGGCAGATAAGGCTGATATGATCATAGCGATTCATGCAGGAAATTATGTGCATAAAAAGAACACATTAAAGATTTACTATTCTAACAACCCTTATAGCGAAAAATTAGCCTGCGTAATCCTAAATAAGATACTAAACAATAGCGAATTGAATATTGATGGAGCAACCATAATCCCAGATGCAGCTCAAAGAACAAGCAAAATCTCAGTTTTAATTGAAGCAGGCAATATGCAGGTTGAAAAAGAGAAAAATATGCTTGCTGATCCAACTGAAATAAGCTCAATCGGAATCTCTATTTTCAAAGGTTTAGAAGATTATGGATAAAAAAGCTACCATCACAGCAGATAAAGCGCCATTTTATGTAATATTTGGTATACTCATTACTGGTTTGTTTATCCTTTTTTTAGTCATAGTCAACTCATACTCATCAAACTCAGCTGAAATACCTCCAGGCTTGGAAAGATATGTTTTTATCCAAAGATTCTTTAATTCAGGCGAATGTTTTGCGTATAACAATAATCTAAGGGCGTATCCCGGAATTCTGGATTGGAGCAAATTCAGCGATGAGAATAAAGATAAAATTATGAAAAATTGCTTTAATATAACATTAGAATCTGAAAAAAAGGTTATGGCTTTCAGATTGACTTTAGAGATAGATGCAAACACCAAAAGAGAAGTAAAAACTCCAAATTGGGGCCAGAATTTTGGATTTCAAGAAAGAGAGCTGAAAAAGGTTCTTGTATACAAGGATAATAAATTGCAGCAGGCAAATCTCTACATAGAGGTGTGGGATGTATAAGCTTTTCAAATCAAAAAAAGCAGTAGCAGTAGACGACTTTCTTTATTTGTTATTGGCGATGGCAGTTTTTGTTGTATTCATCTTGATTCTGACTGTAACCAATTTCGCTGCTAAAAGAGACGTCCAAATGGATATAACCCAAGCCAAAGTAAACATTGATGCTAACCAAAATTTACTATACTTCCTGAAAACACCTATTGCTGATGATAAAAATATTGCTGATTTGATAGCAGAATCTTACCTAAATGATGATTTTGGGGATTTTGACGCTAAAGCTGAAAATTACCTTAATGAACTTTATGGCTCAAAAAACTGGAGATTAGAGCTTTATTTGCCTAATGGAAAAACAAAAGCTCTTGGCGGCAGCACATCTATCGGGAAAAATAAGGATACTGTTAAGATACCTATAGCAAAAGTCCAGATCCCCTTAATAAACATGGATAAAATTGCTGTAAATCTGTTTTTATTGAGAACAACCTGGGGTTAATATGAATAAAAAAGCAAATTTATATATTTTTTTGATAATAAGTTTTTTTGCAGGCTTATTTGTATTCTATGTAAGCTCATTATTGGCCGATCTTGATGGCCAGCCAAAATATGTAGGTGAGCTGCAGCTGAAATATCTGGAAGCTTCGCAGCAGCTTGAAGGGGCTCTTTTTTACATAGACCAGGCAGCAAAATATGCTATACACCTATCATTATTCAGCTTAGGAGAAAAAGGAGGGTTTTATGGGCAGCCCGAATGTGGAAACTACAAGGGATATACTTTGTGGCAAATCCTTGATATTGCAGACGGAAAAAAGAAGATAAAAAACTGTTACCCCAAAGGCATTAAGGATGATTTCTCAAAATTAATAAAAGAGGATATCAACAGATATTCAAAAATCTATGCTTCTGAATCAGGGGAAAGCGGTTTTTATGAGGATAATTATGATTTCTTGATTGAAGGCAATCTAAAGATTAGCGGATTTGCTACCCTGCCTTTATACAAATATATTTATTACAAGCCAGAAGAGAGGGGCATTGGCGTGCTAATATCAGAATATGCTGTAAAGCCCTCTTTTGTTCAGCAAGTCGATTACGATTTAGATGTCTATGAATTAATAAAAGCGCAGGCAATCACAATTAATGCGATATGCTCAAATACAATTGACTTATTGCCATGCGTAAAAAAAGAAGCAAGCAAGATTGAAGGCTGGGCAGTTAATTTTTGCCCAATATTCCCTAAAGAGGAGAAGGAATGTTTGGACAAAAATAAGAATCTTGTTCAAGGAGAGCTGCCTTATGTTGCATGGTTTGGCAAGACATGGGGGTTATGGGGAGAATACAAATTTGATAGGTGCGATCATTGTCCAGCCAGTGCAAAATGTGGAGAGTATATAAATGAAAAATATTGCATGCAAGACCCTTGCAGCTTGAATTGCATCTGGAAAGAAAACAAATGCCAGGAAATAACCCAGGCAGATAAGGGCCAAATAAATAGCGAGAGGTTATTTGGTTTTTGCGTTTTAGGCAATAAAGAAATCCCTTATTATGATGAAGCTGAGAAGAAACTCGAAAAAAAGCCAGTTGCAATAAAGTTTGCAATGTATATCGAGGACTTACCCCCACCACCAATAGAAGGGCTTTCTGTTGAAGATAATAAAAACGCTGAGCATTCTGTGATCTTAAAATGGAAAAAAAGCACTGCAGAAGATGTTGATAAATATGTCATTTATTATTCAGAAACCAATTTCAAAGACAAGAGCATTGAGGCAATAAATTTAGACGCAATTATAGCTAAAAAAGAGATTAAATATGATGAAGATAATCTACTAGCTTTTAGCTCGATCAGTTTGGATAGCTGTGAATTAAAAAAAGTTAAAATTGACAATAAAGAAGAGATAAGATGCGTTTTTGATGAAAACAAGCTGATAAAGAACAATCAGCTGTACTATGTTGAAGATTCCAAAGAGGCGTTTTACATCCTTAGCAGTATAGAAGACAAAAATTATTATTTTGCTGTTACAGCTGTTGACAAAGCAGGTAATGAGATAAACAATATAGATCAAGATCAAAAACTTGCTCTCATTGAAGGAAAATCAGAAGATGATTTAGGGCCCGCTTTTGTCAATTTTGATGTTCGCCTGGATAAAGACAATCTTATATTCTCATGGCCTGAGGTAACCTCTAACCTAGTTGCAAACTACGCGCTATCAGATTTAAACCTTTATAACCTGTACTATAACGGCTGCGCAGATCCAACAACAATACCTTTAGATAAAAAAGAGATCTTGCCAGGCAATCCAACAGTAAAAATCACTGCAAATCTCCCTCATTGCAGCCCAGGCTCAGACACTTATAACTATTATTTCTTTATCTTGGCAAAAGACAAATTAAATAATCCCGACATAGAATTTAACAAGCTAAAAGAGCTTGGCTTGATCATCAAAGAGGTTTCTATCACTGATAATAAAGGCGGCTCATTTTCAATGAATTCAGTCACTGATAGGAGCATACCATCAACATCAATTGATGTTGACCAGGGAAAGCTTAACAAGGGCTGATATAACGCCCATTTAAAGCGGCAAATGACAGCACCATTCACAATTCTGTGAATAGTTGTTCTTGACAATACAAAAGTATATAAATAAACTATCTAATTAATTTTCAGGGGTGTTTAGATGTTTAAGATTCCACAATCAGAATTAATTGCCATAATCAAGGAAAAATCAGGCCTTACTGACTCAGAGATTGACAGCCGCATTCAACAGAAGATGAAGCAGCTTGCTGGATTGATTTCTAAAGAAGGAGCTGCCCATATAATTGCAAATGAATTAGGCATTAAGATTCTTGATAAGTTTTCTGGAAAACTGCAGATAAAAAACATATTGTCAGGGATGAGGAATGTCGAGACAGTTGGCAGGATATTAAAGCTTTATGAAATCAGGGAATTCATAACCCAGGACAGGGCTGGCAAAGTCGCTTCCTTTGTTTTGGGAGATTCAACCGGCACTATGAGGGTGGTTTTATGGGGCGACCAGGCAGACCTTATAAGAGCCCTTAATGAAAATATGATTGTCAAGATTCTTGGAGGATATGTAAGGGATAATAAGGGCATTTTAGAGATACACATGAATGAACGGAGCAAGATAATCCAAAATCCTCCTGGAGAAGAAGTTGGAACAATAAGGTTTGAGGTTTCAAGAAAAAAGATATCAGAGCTGAACGAAAAAGACACCAATGTAGAGCTGATGGGCACTATTGTAAGGGTTTTTGAGCCTCGCTTCTTTGAGGTATGCTCTGAGTGCGGCAAAAGAGCAAGGTTAAGGGATGGAGCATTTTTTTGTGAAGAGCATAACAAAGTAGAGCCAAAATACTCTTTTGTTTTGAATCTATTTTTGGATGATGGCTCAGATAATATAAGGACCGTTTTCTTTGGCGACCACGCTTTAAAAGTCATCAATAAAAATGCCAGCCAGATTATGCAGTATAAGGACAATCCTGAGAAATTTGAGGACGTAAAAACAGAGCTGTTGGGGAATATCATCAAGCTGGTTGGAAGGGTAAACAAAAACGAGATGTTTGACCGGCTGGAATTTATAACCCAAAGCGTAGACATAAACCCCAATCCTGATGAAGAGATTAAGAAGCTGGATGAAGAGATTCAGAAAGTGACTAATGATTAGTTCTTGAGTTAGTAATAATAAAAAAATAATTAACCAACCGCGCTCTCTCGTAAGTGAATAATACTCCGTAAACAATAAGTGGTATATTGATTAAAATGATGTTTAAAACACATTTGATGTTTGGATTTTTTCTGGGGTTAGCTGCCATAAACCACTTTTCCATAACCCCTCCTATCATTTTTATTTTGCTGGCCCTATTCTTCAGCATTTTTCCAGACATTGACAATCACAAATCAAAAATCAGCAGAGAACTAGGCTTTCTTCGATATTTAATAAAATTCTTATTCCAGCACAGGCATTTTATCCATTCTATATTTATTCCAGCAACACTTTTTTTAGTTTTTGTTTTAATGCATCAATTGCTTTTAGGTATTGCAGTTATTCTAGGCTATAGCTCTCACTTATCCTTAGATGCGCTTAACAAACAAGGCATCATGCCTCTATATCCACTTACTAAAAAAAGAATTCGCGGCTTTTTTGCTGTTAATGGTATTGTTGATTATATATTATTTTTTGCTTTTCTGTTTTTAAGTGGATATTTATTAATTAATAGATTATAACTAGAATACTACTCCACTCCGCGCTGGAAATGGCCCAGAGTATATCCTTTCTTTATCTTTTTGTCATCAAAGTCCTTTCCTTTAAGGATTGAATGGTAAATGCGAACAAATTTGCCAACATCCTTCTCAAGATCAATGTAAAAATACTTAATCCCTTTACCATTATAATCTTTAACTTTCGTAAAAAGTCCAAGCTGGCTTTCATTTAGGATTTCGAACAAATGATGCCGTTTTCTTACGCGGAAATGCCTGCCATCATCATCAACAAGCTCAGGAGCTTTTAAGGGCTCTTTTGTAGTCATTAAAACAATATCGCCATGAATAAACGCAATAACCCCCTTATTTTTTAATCCAATAATCTCATCAAAGTTGAGCTCAGGGGAAATAATAGGCATGCCTTTGAAACAGGAGATATTCACATCATTAAAGCAGTTCAAAGAGTAATCAAAATGCAGCTCAAACAAGCCTTTTAAGAATGATATCACCCCAGCATTAGCAATAAGCACTCCCTCTGGATTTATCTCTTTAATCTTTTTTGCGCATTCTTCAGCCTGGGCAGAAGATAATATCCTCGGAGTAAACACAAAAAACTTTGCATGCTTAACTAATTGCTTAACCTCTTCACAATCGCTATTCAGCAGATCATAATAGATAACATCAGCCTTAGCCTTGTCAGCAGCAATAGCAGATTTTTTGTTATAAGCCTTAACAAAAAGTTTTGGGCTATCCAAATTTGGAGATCCAGGAAAATGTGGAATAGATATGTCTCTTTTATTCCAGTTAAACCTCACAAATTTTAATCCGTCTCCAAGATTGATGTTTAAGTCAACTGAAGATGTCTTATACACTTGGGCGTATTCAACTGATTTTGGCAAATCCAGCTCAACAATATCCCCAATAGATGCTTCATTAACATAATCTCCTTCTTTCTTTATTCTCTTTACTGTAAAACCAGAAATATGATCCTTTTCCCATAAGCTGATCCCATCACCCAATTTTAATTTCTTTTTTAGCAACAATTTTTTTTGTTTTATTATTCCAATAAACAATCCCCTGTTCATAGGAGCTTTGCTGTCAACAATAGAGTTATTAAACATAAACCCTTGCGTGAATTCGCGGTTAAAGGCAATCTTTAAATCATCGATATCTTTTTCTTCAACATCAATTTTTTTCTTCTCAAAATACCCATCAATATACTTTCTGTAAATTCTTGCTGCAGTAGCCGTATATAATGGGGACCTAAGCCTGCCTTCTATCTTGAAAGATGCAACGCCAGCTTCAATCAGAAATGGGATCTTTTCAAGCAAGCACAGATCCATTGTGCTTAATGCATATTTATTGTTATATCTTCTCCTGCAAGGCTGTGCGCAACATCCTCTATTGCCGCTTCTGCCTCCAACCATAGAGCTAAAGATGCATTGGCCGCTGTAAGAAAAACACAATGCCCCATGCACAAATGCCTCTGTATTAAGCTCTTTAGACATCTCTTTTACTTCATCATAAGAAAGCTCTCTGGCAAGAACAACCCTATCAACTCCTTTTGGGACAGAATACTTATTTGTTACTGTTGCCTGAGTTGAGAGATGAATCTTCAAGCCAGGAAAATTCTTTTGGATAATAGGAATAAAGCAAGAATCCTGAATAATTACAGCATCAGCCTTTGCTTGGTACGCTAGATCCATCAAAGAGAAATATTCTTTAAGCTCATTGTTCTTAACAAGAGTATTTAATGCTGCATAAGCTTTCACATTGTGTTTGTGGCAGAATTCAATAGCGCTAAACAGGTTTTTTTCATTAAAGTTCTCTGCAGAAATGCGGGCATTAAACCTATTTAGCCCAAGATAAACAGCATCAGCTCCATTTGCAACAGCTGCTCTTAAGCATTCAACATTTCCTGCAGGCAATAACAGCTCTGGCTTTTGCATTACCATATCAAATGATGCAAACCATAAAAAGCTTACTGAAATGGTTGTGTTTTTTATAATCTCTGTTCCTGATGGTAAGGCTTAAAAAACGTAAACTTTTGCGTTTCTCCTCTGTAAGCACCCCCTGATTTTTGATGTATA
>CAZKBD010000056.1:0-12169 GCA_964550945.1 uncultured Methanosarcinales archaeon | reverse complement strand
GGCTTAGAAGTTCCGGTGTTTTCATTATACTCTGCGGGTTATAAGCTAATTTAATAATTTTTCTTAAAATAATCAATTTGTATTATGAAGCCACCAAATGTTTATATATCCAGCTCCAAACACCTTAGTTTATGTTCAGCGTGGACTTTTTTGCTGATATTAATGCTGATTTACATCTTGCAGAGTATGCAATCCAATATAGCGCAATGAGGCAAGACGGAATAAACTTGGCAGTAACCTTTCTTCTTACTCCTCATGATCGAGGAAATTTTTATGTGGTTTTTCCTAGGAATCTGGAAAATGCAGCTCTTGCATCCCTTGATCAATGGCAGAATGGATACTCTAGTGCTGTTCCGTATTCTTATCTTTTTTCAAATGTTGCAGAGGAAAGGGCAAGAATACGCCAGGATGGATCTGCCTTAGTACGGCCGTTTGAATGTGATCATTTATCTGGGGAAGGTATTGAATCAAAGCTTGTAACTCCTGAGGATACCCAGATTACAGATGTGATCCCTCATGAAGATAATGATTTGGCCAGATTAATCAGGCCTTACACCCTGTTAAGGGTTGGCACTTTAGAAAGTTCAGAAACACCTTTGCTTTTTCGTGTTGAAGGCCATGTTCCTGCTTCTTCTTATTCAGATTTAGTGACTGAAAATGATGATAAGCTTGCTAAAAGTTTTGATATATACTCACCTTCTTATATGGTTTATGAGCTAGGCATCACTTTTTTACCGAATGCTCTAAAAACCCCTTTTGCAGGTCATTTTGGAACTGAACAAGAGCAGCTTGACTTGTTGTATTGGTCCAATGATCCTGGCCAGAGCAGCACTCATGATAGGCTGAGGAGAATGAGTCCGGACTTTTTTAGTATTATGGCTCTTTATAATCCTGATAACTCCAGTGGTATAAATTGCGTAAATCTTAACCAACGCAGACTCAATGAACTTCCTGTTGAAGAAGTACTATTTGAGCATCCATATTTTGATGGGCAAAGTGAGCATACCTTAAAATGGTACTTTGCAGCAAATCCTGATTCTGAGGTGATGCTGCAGGTTATAGGGCCTTTCGAGGATTATGTGGCTGTCGTTATTAAGCAAGGAGATGTTAGGAAAGTTGACCACCTCATCCAACGCCCATGACCTTCTAAAATTCTTGTCAAAAGATTTATATCTGAATTATTGTTTCTAACCTTAGGGGGGATAAATGTTAGAAGAAAATCTCTTAAGAAGGGCTATAGGATTAATGGATGAATTGAGAGAGAACAACAACCCCCTTCATGAGAACATAGAAACCCTTTTAAGCCGTTTAGAGGTTCAAAAAGAAGGCGAAAGCTATAGCGCATTACATGAATTCTGTCTTGAATACCATGCAGTTTTATGGCAGAAGCTTTCTGGCCAATACATGGTTTTTCAAGAGCACACTGATTTTGAGAGAAAGGTTACCCCTTCAAAACCTTATTCAGTATCTCCTGGAAGGGTTTTAAACAATGCTTTAGTTGGCGGTGTTCTTGGGCTGATGGCTGATTCTGTATATGTGGGATTAGCTGGAGCAGTTTTTGGCGCTGGGCTTACCCTTCTGGATGAAATCAGGTATTACGGGACACTCAATCTTGCAAAGTTATTTACAGCCGCTGTTGTAGCTGGAACAGCCTCGCATTACCTTGCAGATATACTCCATTTTGCAGAATCCGACCCTAATTTTAGGAGAGATGTAGTTCCAGCTGTCGGTGTAACCATTATGATAGGGGTAACAGAATGCGCTAGGGCAAAAACAAAGGCCAGCCGCATAAATGAGGCATTAATCGGAATAGAGTCCCATTATAGGCAAAATGTAGCTGATTTAGTTGAGAAATATACCTCGCTATCATGAATCTTTTTCAGCAGAAATATCTTGGATATTAATTATTGACCTTAAATCATCAAATATCCTTGGACATGCTGTATTGACCCAGCATTCGATAAAAGGGAAGTTTTCTAACTGGCTGTAATCCAGAGTGTCAAAAACAAATTTGTAGAATCTCTTATTTTTGTATTTTTTTTCTAGCTGGCTTAATTTTTTTTTTATCATAATTCTGCCCTGGTTTTGTGGAAACTAAAACGCCAATATTTTCAGAGCTTAAGAATTTTAGATAAGCGCCTTTTTTTCTTTTTTTGTATGTTTCTATATCTTTGTCATCTAATTTTTTGAAGCTTTCATTTAAGGGATTAAAGATATACACCTCTTTTCCTAATAATCCTAATGCAATTGGATGAAAATGGCCATCTCCGATGTATAAGAAGCAACCTACATTATCCTTTATTTTTTCTGCAGATGATGTGTCACAGCCAAGAATTTGCGCAGGATATTTTTGTTTTCCTTTAGCTGTGAATATTTTTTTATTATTTTTTATTAAATAGTTGCTGATCTCCTTAATCTTGTCAGCAAACTGGAGGGTTGCAGCTAAGCCGATGTTTTTTGGTAACTTATCTAGCTCAATCTTGTCTAGGTGGATATTTCCTTTAAATTTTGTTTCTATAAACAATGTTTTCATTTAGTTTATAACCAGAAGTTGGGTAGATTTAAAAATTTTTAGTTTCAATAGTTAAAAAGAAGTGCTAATTTGAGGGGTTTTCTTGTTTTCTTTGATACTCTCTTAGCAATTCAGGAACTTCTTCTGATAACTTAAATTTATCAATGAATCCTGTAGCTCCTTGTTCTATAAGGTGATTTACAGGATATCCATCCACGGACATCAGGTATACTGGAGGATGAGTGTCTAATCTACAAATCTGTCTTGTAGCTTCAACCCCACTAATGCCCTTATTCAGGCCAATAGCCATTAAAATAAGGTCATAATTTGTAGCTCCTATTCTTGTGATTGCATCTTCAGCTTTTTCAACACATTCTGAGTTGTGGCCTTCTCTCTTAATAAGGTCGCAGAGCGCTTTTCCAACAACCTGTGCACTTTCAACAACTAAAACATTTAAGGCCATAACTGAGAAGAATGGCTGTTAAATTATAAACATTGTGGCTTTTATACGCCTTTCACTACACCAGAATAAACACAATTCTTTTTATATTCCTGAAAATAAGAATACAGTATGGGGCTGAAAAAGCATTTTAAGATGCCATTAGGCAAGATGAGCATATCATTCTTGGTTATATTCTTCATTTTTCTGGTATTGGCTATAAAAAAACCGGAAAGCATGTTGTTAATAGGGCTGTCTTTTTTATTGTTATGCATCCTCATCTATTTTTTGATTGGCTTATACTATGATCCAAGGTTTTCAAGGTTTGTTGATGATATACTGGCTTATCTCACTCTTTGGACTGAGAAGATAGCATTGCCTAAGAAAATAAGGAAATATATCATCCATCTGTTGGGCAATGTCAAAGGGAAGGTTGTGCTTGAGTTTGGCGCTTCTGTAGGAACATTGACATTGCATCTTGCAGAAGAGGTTGGCAAAAACGGCAAGATATATGCTACTGACTATAGCAAGCAGGAGCTGAACATAATGAGGAGGAGAATGGAAAAAAGAGGGAATAGCCATGTGACTGTGCTGCATGATGAGCTGCATCACAGCAGGGTGCATCCAGATGTGCCTGATATACATACTGTTGTAAGCATTGGAATGCTTGGCTATATGAAAAATGTCAATAATATCTTGAGGGATATGAACAATAGGCTTAAGATTGGAAGCAGGATCTGCTTTGTCGATTATGATAAATTCTTTGATGTATTGCCTAATGTTGAATGGCTTTCTGACGATACAAAGATAAAAAAGATGTTTGGTGAAGCTGGTTTTAATGTTGCTGTGATAAGAAAGCCGGGCTTTGCATGGAGATACGTTTTTATCTATGGGACTAAGGCGAGGAGCGTTAAATAAAAATTTATACGAAATCTTTATAAATAACTGCTAATTTTTGAATGATATGGCAATTGAGAAGGTAGAGATTTTAGTAGAAGGCGGAAAAGCTACAGCTGCGCCACCATTAGGCCCTGCTTTAGGCCCTATGGGTGTCAATATTGGGCAGGTTGTAGCTGACATTAATAAAAAGACTGCCAGCTTTAAAGGAATGCAAGTGCCTGTCAAAGTCCTGATAGATAAGGATACTAAGAAATATACTATTGAAATCGGAACACCGCCTGCTTCTGGATTGCTGAAAAAGGAAGCTGGAATCGAGAAGGGTTCTGGAAACCCTAAAGCTGATAAAGTTGCTGATGTTCTTATAGAGCAGATCATTAAGGTTGCCAAGATGAAGGAAGATGTTTTGCTTGGCAAAACGCTCAAAGACAAGGTAAAGGAGATTATTGGCACATGCAATTCAATGGGAATCCTTGTTGAGGGCAAGCCTGCTGTAGAAGCCCAAAAGATGGTGGATGAAGGAATGTTTGATGCTGAGATCAAGGCAGAGAAAACAGAGCTTAGCGAAGAAGAGAAGAGAAAACTTGAAGAAGAGAAGAAGAGATTGGCTGAAGAGATAGAGAAGAGAAGGACTGAATTTGAGAAGCTTGCAAAGGATATTATCGCTGCAATGGCTGGCAAGGAGAAAGGAGCAATAAAAGCAAAATTACATGAAGCTGGAGTGCCTGAGAAGATAATCAAAGAATTATTGCCAGGAGCAGCTGCACCAGGAGCAGAGGGAGCGCCAGCTGCAGGAGCAGCGCCAGGAGCAGCAAAGGCAGAAGAGAAGCCTGCTAAGGAAGAAAAGCCAGGTAAAGAGAAGAAATAATTTATATACTATTTTTAATTCTTTTACTAAAGAACCACCCTTCATAGACTGGCGGGATTCCGCTGCATAGCAACCAAATGTTCTATGCTGTTGGCTGGCGGTTCTTAGTACTCAGAAATTTTTCATTATCCTTGTTGATTGCAAGCAAAGCTTGCCACCAGTCACAGACTGGATGGAGAATTTCTGACATTTTATGGCCTACTACGATTCAATTGCAGAAGGATATGACGAGCTGCATAGGGAAGAGCAATTAAAACAGATGTTAATGTATTAACATAAAGAGGATAATCCATTTTTTAAGTTAACTCATTAACAATATAATATTTAAATATCTGATGATTATTATGGCAATATGGCCTACTACGATTCAATTGCAGAAGGATATGACGAGCTGCATAGGGAAGAACAACTGAAGAAATTGAAGATAATCAAGGAAAATCTGATAATTAATGAAAATGATAAACTACTAGATGTCGGTGCTGGCTCTGGAATTTCTTCTGATTTTAATTGCGAAGTTTATGCTTTAGACCCCAGCGAGAGATTACTAAATCAAATTAAAAATAAGAAAATAAGAAAAATAAAAGCCAGAGCAGAGGAAATCCCTTTTGAAGATGGCTTTTTTGATGCTGTTATCTCAGTCACATCAATCCACAACTTTGATGACATTGAAAAAGGATTATTGGAGATGAAAAGGGTTGGAAAAAATAGGTTTGCTTTTTCTGTCCTGAAAAAAAGCAAAAAGTTTGATATCATTAAAAAATTGATTAGGAAACATTTTAAAGTTAACAAAACAGTTGAGGAAGAGGAAGATATAATCTTCTTTTGTGAAAAAGAGTGATTTTCAGTTAGTAATAAACAATGGAGCTAGTTTATCTTTTCTTGTATCCAAATATTTTGTTATACTTTTCGTGGTCCATATATTCAAGAATAAATGCGATGATTTTAGCTTCATCTCCCACAACGGTGTATAACAATCTCCAATAACCTACAAGTTCGACTCTGAATATCTTGTCAGTTCCATACCTGCCAATTACTCCTTTGCTTAAATATTTTCGGGGTATCAAATCTCCATAGAAGGGGTTAGCCTTCATGTTTTTGATTGCATTGTTTATTGACGACAGTAATTGCCCATAAGTGGGATTTGAACAAGAAGGTTTACTTTGAGCTACCGCTTCCTGCAGTTCAGTGTATTCCTTATATGCGTCTGCATCAAATTGTATGATTACTTCCTTGTTCATTTACATCACAGTTACAGCTTTTTGAAGTTTTGATTTTAGCTTTTCGCTGGCATCAGCAGAATAAATCCAAATAATCCCTTCTTTAAGAATTGCTATCTTTCCACTCTGTTCCAAGTACTCCAAGATAATGTTTAATGTAGGCCTCATTATCTGGGTTTTTAATCTTCTGTCTATTTCGTTCTTTGAAATTGGCTCTTTAGCAGATTTCAATAGTTTTTCAATTTTTAATATTGTATCCAACCTGGGGTAATGTAATACTTCTTGCATTTTGATCACCATACTATACCTTTATACTATGGTATAAGTTTATATTATATTTAAATCTTTCGATTTTTGAAGGTTTTTCACTCTTGTTATGACATCGAGAAAAAACCGTTATATCAATAAAAAGTTAAAGTCAAAAGATAAAATTTAATTTAGAACAATAAGTATCTTCCGTAATTTTAAAATCAATGGGGGTTGTTAACCATTAAAAAATAAAAATCAATGATAAAATTAATTATTACCAACTACCATCCTAAGCGAACAATACTTCGTAGATGAAAGACCCATATTTTATTCGACAGTTGTCGTGTACTTTCCAGTTTCTTTCAGAAACAATCTTTTTCCAGGGCTGTTGAGCATTGAATTGACGACTTTTCCGATGAATAACATGTGGTCTCCAACTTCCAATTCGTTAATAACTTCACATTCCAAATACCCTGCAGAGCCTTTTAGCCTTGGGCAGTCAACCTTTTCAGCTTCTTCTTTTTCTATCTTAGCCTGTTCAAACTTGTCTAGATGCTCTCCTGAGTGCTTAACGCAGGCCTCAACTTCTTCTTTCATGTTATCAAGAACAAAATTTACGACAAAGACTTTGGATAAATTTATCAATTTTGAAGTATGGGATGTTTTTGGCAGGGAAATGCAATAGCTTTTCGGATTTAATGAGCATGGCATGTCAAATGTTGTTGCAGCGACATTATCCTTGTAGATCTCTTTGCCTCTGAAGTCGATCCTTGCTCGGGATGTGATCAAAACAACCTGCCTTGGATGTGTTATTGAGGGCATATCAACTCAGAACCTTTTTAACAACCTTGATAAACTCATTAACATCTTTATCAAGCTCTTCTTTTATGGACTCAAAAACAATCTTATCATCAACAGCGCCATACTGATGGGATATTATATTCCTCATCCCCTTAGCGCATTTTAGCTTTGAAGCCAGCTCTTTAGCTATGATATCGCTGTCCAGCAATATGTTAAATGCATCCACATCATCTTCAGGTATCCTCAGTTTCTTATCCTTGATCACCATAAATGCCAAGTCAGTCACAGACTCCACTATCTTCTCGACATACCTTTCACAGGCTGCTTTTTTTTCTATGCTATTCCTGTAGCTGTTGAAATCTTCTGGAACAATCCCTTCAAGCTCTTCCAAGAATCTTCTGATTTCGGTTATTTTGTCTGCAGCCTTTTTCATGCTTTATGCCCAAATATATTTCGTTTTCTTATAAAATAATCGTTATCCTTTAAATATCTTATAGTAAATGACTGGTTGTCAAAATTTTTGCTCTTGTAAAGAATGATATGGTCTTTTGCAATCTCTCTTTTTATTTTCTGCGGCAAAGTGTTGAAAACCTGAATATCCGCCTTTTCAGAAAGCTCTTTAGATATCCTTATCCTAAACCTTGTTGCTTCCTCAGGTGAGATGTCTTTAAATACAGCTGCTATATCAATATCCGACCTGTTAGTCACGATTCCCCTCACTCTAGATCCAAACAGCAGTATAGCATTTATTCTTTCTTTTAGCTCATCTTCTAAGATTAATTGGACAATTTTGCTTATGACCTTAAGGTTATCAGAGCCTTTCTTAAGCTCAAATTCGCCTTGGAACTTGGAAATTTCTTTTATGAACTCCAGTTTTGGCCTTATATCCCTCGACAGCCGGTTCTTTTCAGATTGGGTTAATGCGACTCCATCCAGCTGCTTTAGAATTATCCCTATCTCTTTCCTGCCGAATATCCTTCTTGCATCATTTTTCTTGATTACGTCTTTCAATTCCAAAATAACCACCATTTAGGTTATTATAACCACTATGATGGTTATTCTTATATTTAAGGCTTTTGGTTTTAATATGCAGTTGAACAGATGCCCGGCGCGGATATGTTTTGTTTAATCCTGTTATTATTGTGATTAGAATCTCAACCAGTATTTCTGCCCGATCATAATATATCTTTTGCAGCTTGATAAATCTCTTCAGGGCCTGGAATAAATCCCCTATTCCTTGACCCATCTGGCTTAGTAAAACTTCTCTCAAGCACTACTGAACATGGAGGTACTGTAAATGGCGCTCCAACAATCCTTATAGGAGCATCTAAATAATCCATCATGTCTGTTCCATGGTCGCCAGAAAATCCCTCGCTTATTATTTTCCCGGCAATCTGCTGTCCAAGGCCCCCTTCAACACAAGCCTGATGCGCAATTACAACCCTGCCAGTCCTTCTTACAGACCAATATAATGTATCTGTATCTAGAGGCAGTAAAGTTCTTAAATCAATAACCTCTGGTTGATACCCTTCTTTCTCTAGCATTTTTGCTGCTTGTAATGTGATGTGAAGCATCCAGGAATATGAGATTAATGTAACGGCTTTTCCTACTTCAGGTTCTCCTTCTA
Source organism: uncultured Methanosarcinales archaeon (assembly GCA_964550945.1). Lineage (GTDB taxonomy): Archaea > Nanobdellota > Nanobdellia > Woesearchaeales > CAZKBD01 > CAZKBD01. The sequence continues at coordinate 3,559 of CAZKBD010000056.1, read as the reverse complement.
TCCTTTTTACAATGTTTGCTTTGCCTATTGGGACTGTATAAGGCTCTTCAGGAACAGGAACAAAGCCTGAACTATCGCACCGTATATTTTTATAACAATTCTGGTGGCCAATAAAAACAACTGGATTGTTATCCCTTATTGCAGTAATCATCAATCCTTTTCCATCATAAGCTGTTGCAGGAGCTACAACTTTTAAGCCCGGGAACATTGTTAGCATTCTTTCTAGAGCCTGTGAGTGTTGGCCAGCATAGCCCATTCCGCCGCCTTCATCAGTCCAGAATACAGCAGGCACTTGAAGCTGGCCGCCAGACATATAAGGTAATTTTGCAGCATGATTTGCAATCTGGTCTAAAGCCTGTGTTAAAAAATCAATATACATTGATGCTTTTGCTATTGGCCTTAAACCCCTTAGAGCCATACCATTAGCCATACCAGCAATATTAGCTTCGCATAAGCAAGTATCAAAAACCCTGTCAAAACCAAACTCTTGCCATAATCCTTTTGTTTCTCCAAACGCTCCACCATATTCTGCTAAATCTTCACCAAATAATATAACCCTTCTATCTCTTCTCATCTCTTGGGCAATCGCTTCTTTAATGGCTTCAACATAGCTAATTCTGCCATTTGCATCCCTTTCAAATGTTAACTGAGGTCCTGGAGATGCTGGATTTGCAAATTGAGCTGGAACAACATCAGATGTTTCTTCGGTGTATAGCCCATGGTACATCCTGTCAGGAGAGGAAAAGCCAGCTTTAACCGCATGAATAGCCAATCTTTGCACCCTTTCTTCAACTTGTTTTTCTAATGCCCTGAAGTCTTCTGCTGTGATCAAGCCAGCAAGAACCATTTCAGACGCAAATAATGAGACAGGATCATAATTTTTCCACTCGAGAATTTCTTCTTTAGTCCTGTATGTTTCACCAACCTTGCCTGATAAACCAAGCGCATCATCACTTAATGAATGGCCAAAGAATCTAGTGCCAAAAAGTTCTGCAAAAACAGGTCCTTTGCCATCATCACATGCTTTTTTTCCTCTTGCGATTAGGTCATGAACAGCTAAGACATTCATTCCAAATGCAGTTTCTGCATGCATTCCTGTATAATCATCAAAGCCAGTAAATCTTCTTGAAAGGAATCTGTTTGAAGTCGCTTCATGGGGTGTCTGTGTAGTCATTGCGTAGATATTATTGTAGCATACAAACACCACATGGGGGCCATCTGTTGTAGACATCATACTGTTTCTAAACTGCCCCATTGTTGCCATATTTATAGCGCCATAAGCATTTTCATTAAGGTATGCACCATCACCAGCTATCGCTAATGTTGTTTTTCCATCTTTAAGAAATTTAGAAGCTATACCAGAACCAGCTCCAATGCCTATCATACCGCCAACAATTGCATTATTACCAAGGTTACCCACTTCACACCATGCAAGATGCATACCTCCACCTTGGCCATGGCAGTATCCATCTTCTTTGCCAAATAACTCAGCTATTGTTCTGTAAATATGAATATCAATTGTTTGATTTAATAAGTCTGCTTGTGCACTAGGATTTTTAGGAAGACCTAATCTAGAAGCAATATCTTGATTTTTATCTAGTAATTGTCCTAACTCACTATCACTCATTGCCATTATAGCCCTATATCCTTTTACTAATGCATCTACATGGCCCCTATGAGTGCTTGTTATCAGGTCATCAGGATTAACAGCAAAGATTGAGCCAACAGACATAGCCTCTTGGCCAATTGCCAGATGGCTAGGAAAGGTTATATCGCCAAGATCTGCTCTCTTTACGTCGCCGTATTTATTGCCAAACTCCTTATAAGTCAACATCACGCTCATTTTTTCAAGTTCTCTGCCAAGAAGCATCGCTTCCAGCATTTGGCTTGCTTTATCTTGGGTGATGAGCCCATCAGATAAAGCTAACTCCTGACTTAAATTTTTGTTATAACCATTTATAGTAAGTACTTTTCTCCCGTCTTCATTGTGATAAGGGTATCTTTTTTTTTCAGGCCTCCTTCTATCTAACTCCTCCCTAGAATATAACTTAGACTCAAGAATTCCGACCGAAGTTTCGGGGCCTATAGGCTCTCCTGGAAAAATATTTATTGATTTAACCATAATATTCCTCAAATACATTTTCAGATTTTAAACCCATATTTAAACTTTTCCGTAAGTATCTATTTTAAAGTAGTTATATTGAGGAAAGATTTATAAAAGAGAATGTAATTTCGATTTGGATTAATAGTTAGGGGGATAAGAAAAATGCCAACACTAACCATCCAAGGAGAAGAAGTTGAAGTAAGAGACTGTGATTCAATTGTCAGAAATCAATAAAGCAGTGATATTTGGAGCAGGGCAGAATGGGGCTGGTTTTGTTGGGAGAAATTTATCATCAAATGGGTATGAATTAGTCTTTCTTGATGTTTCCCAAGATGCATTGGATTATGTTGCTGGTATGTATGAGGTTAATGTCGCTTCTTTAGATGAATTGAGATCACTAACAATTCATGGGACAAGGGGCATTTTGCTTGAAGAAGCAAATCTGGAAGCAATTGCACAGGAAATTGCTGGAAGCGATTTAGTGGTAACCGCAGTCGGAAAAAAACATCTTGGCAAAACTATACCTTATCTTGGAGCAGGGTTGGAAAGATTTCTTGGTAAATCCAACGGAACAAAGAATATAATATTTGCAGAGAATCATCCAACAGCTGCAGCAGAAATTAGGGAGGGATTAGGAAATCTTTTTCCAGAAGCAGGCTCAAGAGTGGGATTAGTGAATAGTGTTGTGCATGTTATGGGAAGAAGAGATGCAGATGGCAGTTTTGTTTCAGAAGACTATACCTCAAGCGATTTTCCTGTTGACAAAGATGCTTTTAAGGGCGAGATGCCGAGATTAACAATGCTGCCATATTCTCCTTTTGAGCAGATGGAGCATAGAAAGTTATACCTGCATAATCTAATGCACTTTGCTGTAGGATTGTTGGCTTCAAAAAAAGGCTATACCACTGTTGCTGATACAGCTCAAGATGCTGAGGTGAGGGAGTTTGCAGTAGAAGTGACATCTGCTACAATTGAAGCGTTGTCCATGGCATATAGGGGCAGCGGAGAATCTTTCTCTAAACAAGCACTTACAGATCACAGAAATTCAATCTACCAAAGAGCAGCTAATCCTCATCTTGGAGATACTGTTGCAAGATTAATTGCAGACCCAGCTCGATATTTAAGCAAGGGCGACAGGGTTGTTGGAGCAGGAATATTTTGTTTAAACTATGGTGTTGACGCAACTCCAATTGCAAGAGTTGCTGCAATGGGCTTTGCTTTGCCGCAATTTGCAGAAGAAATCCAAAGAGATGGCATTGCTGCAGTTATCTATAACTGCACTGGTTTAAGATCAACTGGTTTTGAAAGCATGATTAAAAGAGAATACCAATCATTATCATAATCTATTCTTTTTTAATTTTCCAGTAGTTTTTATAAGAATTTATTCACATAAATCATCCAGCCCAAAACAACCATAACATTTATAAATAGATGTGGAATTCCCTACACTGCAAT
>CAZKBD010000055.1:0-12301 GCA_964550945.1 uncultured Methanosarcinales archaeon | reverse complement strand
AAAAAACCGTAAACTTTATAAACAGTCAGATATTCTCTCTGGTTAGAGGTGAAAATAATGGATAAATTAGAAATTGTCCATATGGAAGACCATATGGCCGAGTTTAGAGAGAAATAATTTCTCCTAACTTCATTTTAACTTGTTCTCCTGTGCTCATGTCTTTGATTGTTAACAGATTGTTTTTGATCTCGTCTTCTCCCAAGAAGATGACCTTTTTTGCTTTAATTGAGTTGGCATACTTCAACTGATTGCCAAGATTCCTTTGCGACAGATCAATCTCAACAGAATATTTTTTTCTGAGCTTATCGCATATCTCAATCGCATTATTTTTCAATTTGTCATTAAGCACAGCTATGTAATAATCAGGGCTTAAATCAATCTCAGGCAACAAATTCTTTTCTTTTAGCAGCAATGATAAAGTTGCAAACCCCAATCCAAAGCCTGTTGCTGGGCATGGCTCTCCTTTAAACATAGCTACCATCTGGTCATATCTTCCGCCACCGGCAATTGCCCTGAACTTCTCTTCTTTGTCAAAGCACTCAAAAACAATCCCGGTATAATAAGCTAATCCTCGTGCAGTTGATAGGTCTAATTTTAGGAATTCTTTTTTGTTTTTTAACAGGCTTAAGATTGAGGTCAATTCATTTAATCCTTGCTGCGCCAATTGATTTAGTGCTTTATTTTTTAATTCGCCAATATCTTTGATATCCAATATCTCCATTATCTTATCTCCTTTTTCTCCATCAAGGTTTATCTTTGCTAATTCCTTAACAAACTCTTCGTCTGTTATTTTTGATTTTTTATCAATCAATCTCATTAGCCCTGGAATGCTCTCTTTATCCGCAATATCTAACAATAATCCCTCTAATAATTTTCGATTGTTCAATTTAATAAAAAAATCATTTTTGCTTAAGCCTAAATTTGATAAAGAATCAATCATCAAGCTGATCATTTCAGCATCTGCTTCTGGCTTGTCTGAGCCAAAAAGTTCAGTTCCAAACTGGAAAAATTCCCTTAACCTTCCAGCTTGTGGCTTTTCATATCTCCACATTCTTGTTATATAGAACCATTTTACTGGCTTGGGCAGTGATTTCTGTTTTTCAATAAACATCCTTGTTGCAGAAACAGTTATATCAAACCTTAGGCCAAATTCTTCATCCCCTTTTTTTTCCAGGACAAATATCTGCTCTTTTATCTCATCGCCTTGCTTTGCAGTCAATAGGTCAATGCTCTCAAAAGCTGGCGCTTCAATCTCCTTAAAATTATAGTTTTTAGCAGTTTCCCTTAGCTTATTGAAAATGTAGTCCCTAAAAGCCAGCTCCTCTGGAAAGAAATCAACAGTACCTTTTGGCTTCTGAAATTGCTTCTTAATCTCCTTATCTATCTTCTTTATTGCTTGTTCCACCTTTTTCTCTTCTGGAAGATTTATAGGGCCTTCTCTCCCAGTTATAAGCCTGCGTACAGCGTCTCTAACTGCTTCAGAGGTATTGGGATATAAGCCGTAACCTACTAAAAGCTTTAATTCATTGACCATATCATGAGTTAGTCTTATTTGGATAGTATCCATTACCATGGTAATGCATTTGTAATGTTCTCTGTTATATAAATGTTTCGGTTAAGAAATCATTTTACCAAGCAATCAGCTGCCTTATGGGTCTTAATCTAACCTTGTAGAATCTCCCTATGGCCTACTCTCTATATTTGTACCAATTCCCCAAGATCATTTTATATGGATGTCTGCGAACTTCATTAAAGTTTGAGATACTTGCCATAGTAATAGCAGTAAAAATGGGGTGATGCATAATTACTAATCCTTGATTGAGTATATAGCTTTAAATTCCTCTATTTGCTTTTCAGTTTGAGCTTGATTCCAACCAAAATGATTAGCCATGATTCTAGCTACGCTTATTGTACATTCATCGCCTGGGTAACCTAATGTGCCAATAGCAGTCCTTCTCATCATGACATCCTCTAGAGTAAGAGCCATCTCTTCATGCATTGCATAAAGTATTTGTGCTCTTATAAAAGGCTTATCAGCTACAAGCCTTCTTGGCCGATCATATGCAAGAACATCTTGGTGTTTAGTACCATAAATATCAATAAGGTTTATTAATATATCCTCATCAATTCTCCCATCCATCATCTGAAGTTGCCTAGCTAAGTAACCAGAATGATTATTAGTACTTCCATAGAGTTGCGTGGCTTCTGTTTGACACTTTGCTTTTCTTTTTAGTCTCCTTAAAATTTTATTTGTAGCTTCTTCTGCAAGACTTCTAGCAGGGGTAATCTTTCCACCAACAATCGTGATAATGCCTTGTATATCTTCTTCCCGTACTTCAGACCTTCTGGAGATTTCTGTATTCTCATTATCTGGATCATAAGCTAAAGGCCTTACTCCTGCATAAGCAAATAAGACATCCTTCATTTTAAGATTTACATCATAGGCTTCATTGACATCATCTAATAAACTTTGTATGTCTTCTTTTGTTGCTGTTACATCATCCAGGCTATCATGATATTCAGTATCTGTTGTTCCTATCAAACTATGGCCTCTCCAAGGCTCAATAAAAAAAGACCTGCCTGTTTCTTTTGTTGATAAAACAATTGCATTATTAGATATATTTGGAGTTATTATGTGTATTCCTTTTGTCCCCCCTAAAACTTGGGCATGCCCTAAGTTATATAATCCCATAACTTCGTCAACCCAAGGCCCTGATGCATTAACAACAACTCTTGCATTTATCCTATATGTCCTGCCAGATGTCTGGTCTCGAACACTAACCCCTTTCACAGCATTATCTTCGATTAGAAATTTTTCTACTTCTGAATAATTGGCAATATCCGCTCCGTTTGAACCTGCTGATAAGATAAATTCAAGACAGAGCCTCTCAGGGCTTCTAATCTGGCAATCATAGTATAATGCCCCACCCACTAAACCATCAGGCAATATATTTGGCTCTAGTTCCATTACCTGGTTAGGCCCTAGCATATTATGAGTAGGTAGTGCTTTGTCCGGGTGAGTTGTCCCCCTGCTAGCAAGCCTATCATATAATCTCATCCCCAGCTTAATCCTGTTTATTCTGGTTGGCCCATTTTCATAAATTGGCATAACAAATGCAAGAGGTGAGACAAGATGAGGTGCAATTTCTGCTAGCACTCTTCTTTCCCTTAGAGACTCCCTTACTAAACCAATTTCAAGATTTTTTAGATATCTTAAGCCGCCATGAGCCATCTTTGAGCTTGCTGATGTTGTACCGCTTGCAAAATCGCCTTTATCTACTAATGCTACTTTTAATCCTCTTAAAGAAGCATCATATGCAATTGCAGCACCATTAATGCCTGCACCAACAATAAGAACATCATAGTCATTTCTAGCCATTGCTTCCAGATCTCTTTTTAGGCCATTTCCCTTTTGAAGGGGAATTAACTTGGCCGGATTTAATATCCCATCAGGATCAAAATTCCGTTTAAGCTCCTTTAGTAGTTCTATACCTCTTAAACCAAGCTCATCTTCAATCCAAGGAAGATGCTCAGTACCAACACTATGATGGTGGCTTAATGTTCCTCCATTTTGCATTATTGCATTAGTTGCTGCTTGCTTTATCTTTTTCCATTGGCCAATTTCCAGCCCTTCTATTGCTTTTGCAATGTAGGTAAAATAAAGGGATGCTCCGTCTCTATAAAGATGAGATAGATGAGTTTGCACAGAGCCATTGACGCCAAAAGAATGGATTGCGTGCTCTAATGCTGCTCTTGTTTCTCTATAAAGCAAAGGTAGATTAGACCATGTTGTTGCGGTTTCTATAGTATCGACCATAACACCCAAATCGATTAAATCATCTCTTAAGTATGGCGCTTCAAATCTGTGTTTTAGCCAATTATTTCCAGCAGATCTACCGAGGGAAAATGCATCTAAGATGGATCTTGCACTTTTGTGATAGAATTCCACTTGATCATTTGAACCTTCAAAACCAAGAATAACCAAAGATGGATCGCCTCCAAATCCTCTCAGTTTTGCAAATTGCATAGCTCCCTTTATTCCAAAACGTTTTAATGCGCCCGATTTAGCAGAAGAAATCTCTACTAAGTATCTTGTCTCTTCTGGATCAGAGAGTCTAGCAACTGCTGGAACAACGCCATTCTGCATAAGATATTTTAAACTTTCAATTCCCTCTTGAAAGTTCCTAACAAGAAATCCGCAGTAGTATGATGCCTCTGGAAGAGGATGTAACTTTAGCACAGCGTCTGTTATTACTCCGAATTGCCCTTCTGATCCAATAATCAATTGATCTATATCTGGACCTGTTGCAGAAGCAGGAGTAGGTTTAGTTGTAAATGTGGCAGTAGGAGAGCATAAAGTTAGTGATTCAACCATATCTTCAATCTTACCATATAATGTAGAAGCTTGTCCAGCCCCCCTTGTTGCAATCCATCCACCCAGAGAGGAATATTCAAATGATTGAGGAAAATGTCCAAGTGTAAGGCCTGCTTCATTAAGTCTTGCTTCAAGATCAGGCCCCAATATTCCTGCCTGAACCTGTGCTGTTTGAGAATATTCATCAATAGATAAGATCTTATTAAGAGCCCTAGTACTTAAACAAACGGTTCCCTCACAAGTTGTTTGAACTCCTCCAACAACACTTGTACCACCACCAAAAGGGACTATCTTTAGGCCATAGTCAGATGCTATGCCATATAACCTTTCAATTTCTTTAGTAGTTTCTGGAAATACAACAACATCAGGTGCATGTTCAATTTCATTATGTCTAATCCTAATTAAGTCTGGATAGCTTCTTCCAAAAGCATGAAGAATTCTTTGCTCTTTTGTTGTTGAAGCAGTTAAAAATGAGTTAATAATATCCATAACTTTGCCTGGAATGCTAATTTCTGGAAGTGTAATATCTTCAAAATGAGTACTAGGGGACTCTTCTCCGCTAAGGCCCAGGGTTTGATGTAGCAGTGCCAATAATTGTGGATTATGTCTTAGACCATATTCTTTATCTGGTGCCCCCCAACCATTCCATTTCATTACACACAAAAGAAATTGTCTAGGGTATATAATAGTTTTTATATCTACTACTGTATAATGAACCTTAAATAAGAATTCTTAATTATAATCAATAGGTCAGCCTAAACCACAAACTATTTAAACCCCGCACTATTACGGTATGCTATGTGGATTGCTAAACTAAGGATAAGGCACAAAGATTGCGTTATCGGCTCAAGATGCAAGAGATTTAATTGTATCTCGATTGGAGTTCCGTTTAATAGTTATAGTGATAAAAAATTCCAGTATTTCAGCCATTTTGAAACCTTGGTTGGAAAAGAAGAAGACATAAAAAAATTTATTCAAGATTTGAAGAACGACAAGACAATTGAAAATCTTGAGATAGAAGGCAACTCGTTGTTCTTTGTTAACAAAGTTCCAACAAAAACTAAAATCCCTACCACTCATTACAACCCTAAAACGTTCTTTATTAAGCCGGTGGTTGTGGACAAAGAAGGTTATGAATACTGGGAGATCGGCTCCTGGAAAAAAGAATTATTAAGCGATTTTATTGTGAATTTGGAAAAAGAAGACTTTGAAATAAAGCTGTTAAAGATGGAAAACTCAAAACTAAACAACATATATTTCCCTCAGGTTATGCCTAACTTGACTATAAACCAAAAGAAAGCATTAGAGCTTGCTTATGAGTTTGGATATTACAACTATCCAAGAAAGATTGAATTAAAGGATTTGGCAAAAAAAGCAAACATCTCTTTGTCAACATTTAGGGAGCACTTAAGAAGAGCTGAAAAAAGGATAATGCCTGATTTGATCAGGAATGTCAAGGATGAGATATAGCTATAGCAAACGCATGAAATATTCGTAATAACAGATAGTGCGTTTGCTTATTACGAAGAACATTAAATTTTACGAAAATTTAATGCTTTGAGTATAAGTGCAGATTATTATAATTCTATGTTGGAAGCTGTCCCCTATACAATTCTGGATATGTTGGTGTTTTATTTACTACTTCCATCAGTTGCCCTCTTATTACGCCACAGCATTCAGGATAAAATAGGCGCATTGAATCTACAAGCTGAGTTACTAAAGGAGAATCATCAAACTTACCAAACCCCAGCCTGGTTAATTTTTGGTGGATTGATTCCCAGTATTTTGATATTATGCCTGCAGCTTGCTCTGCACTAAATCTGTAGTTACCACGTAAATGGCTGACAGAATGTCCGCCTTCCTTGAACTCAACCAGCTGGTTATATGATTCACATAGCCTAAACATAATTCCCACTTCACCCCAAGGATATAATGTCTTTGTTGAAGCATCACTATTTAGAACTGCTTTTCGCGAAGTGCTTATGCTCTTGTATTCTGGATACAGCTCATTAGCAAGGGATAATCCTAAAAAGAAAATCGCATTTTGGAGATAAGTGGGATATGTTTTTAGGTGTTCTTCATTTGGAGCTTGATGAGAAGATAATATCATGCCTGCAATTATCGCGCTTTTTCTGTAATTTTCGCCAAGGCTAAAAAAATGATAGGTTTCAAATTTACTGCCCATTATTCTTTTAGCTAGGCCATCTACATCCAAATTGGGTTCTAAACCTAGATTCTCAAAAATAGCATTAATTAGGTTTCCTACATTTTCTGCTGAAGAGCCAGCCTTGCCTAGCATCTCAACTGCTGTGGAATAAACATAAACAAGGTTTTCAATTGTAGATAAGCCTGCCCAGATATGTGAGGCTTCAGCTATTTGCTGAAGATTGCTGTCTGTGCGAAACATATATCCATATATTGAAAGGCGATCCAATTGCGTCTGCAATAAGGCTAATTCCATTCCAGCCTGCCTTGATTCAGGATTTTGTCTCATATCTTCCAATTCTTTAATAGTAAAGCTTGAAGCTAATCTAGGGCTAATGCTTGCTGCTCCTCTCAATCTCCTGATGGCCTCAGTGATTCCTGTAGGGAGTTTTCCTAAAGACTCAACAATATATTGGGTTCTTGCGCGAGTTAATTTTTGATAGATTTCTTTAAGCTCTTCTCCGCATCTTCCTTGAAGAGCATAAGTTACTTGGCTTTCTAGAACTCTCCTTCTCTCTGATATATTCGGCTGCTTGTCTGAAAAATTATCTGGTGCAGTTACCAACTCAGTGTATCTAGCTCTGTTTTTAGTGCTGAATATATCAGCTTCGCCACTTGCAAAACCGCAATTTCCGCAGGTGTTTACCCTAGCATGCACATAATAAGCAAGGAGCTGCCATGTTGGAATCTCGACAAGCTCTCTAGGAAGAGACCTTTTTTTAAGTGAGGTATTTTCGGTTTGTTCTGCACATACAGGGCATTTTCCTGGAGAAGAGGCAAGAATGCTCTTTACAGGCGTATCATCCAATATTCTGGTTAGCTCATGATGAGGTAAACTGTCCATAAAATGCCCTTAACTCACGCAGATATATAAATATTACTACTCTAAAATAGGAAAAACAGAAAGACCTAATTAATGTTTCTCAGAGTATTGCAAAGCCTCTCCAGTATATTCTGATTATTCTTCAATTAATAAAATCCTTCCAGAGCAGGAAGAGCTTGTGTAATGGTTGTTTAAAGAATTGATGTAATCAACTAGCTTGCTTATCTTTTTGCCTATCTTTTTCTTTTTGCTTTTATCTATCTTATTCAAAAAATCATTTTTTTCTTTTTCGAAGGCCATTTTACAAATACAAAAATACAACGCCAGCTATCATCAATAATATCGCTATAATCTTCTGCAGCAACACCTTTTTTGTCAGCTCTTCTTTTAAGAGTTTTGGGATGTAAACAGACATAATAATCGCAAATATCAAAACAAACAATGGCTGTGTTGAGCTCAATGCAGTAACAAGTGATACTGAGCCAATCATTATTGCGTAATTAGAGGCAAATATCGCAGCCAGATTTAATGCTTCATTTCCAACTAATGTAGATTTAATCTTAAGATTCAAAGAGCTGACTGTAGCTGTAAATTCTTTTCTTGTTTTTTTATTTATTAACAATGTCAATCCTCCTATCAGATTGCCCACCCTTAGCAGCACATTTGTATCCCAAAAAGGATAGATGCTAACAACATATTTTGTTAATAACAGCCCCATCGCAAATAACAGCGAAGAAAGGATCATAAGCCAGAATGCTTTGCTTAACTTAAAAGCGTGCTTGATCTTTCTTACTGATACCAAAAAACCGCCTGTTAAAAGGAAGAAGAAAGAGAGATAGCTGTAGAAATTAAGCCTCTCATCAAGAAATATAAATGCCAGGATCAAAGTAAACAAGGGCACAAACCTCCATAAAGCTACTATCCTGCTTACTTCTTCAAATTCAAGCGCTTTATAGTAAGGGATGCACGCATAAGCATAAAACAGCCCTCCAGCTATAGCTAAAGAAAAGACAAAAAGTGAGGGCATCTTCAGCCCGTTAAAAGGGATTATAAGCAATCCTCCAATGCCGAGGATTATGCTTATGATTGCAGTGTAAACATACGGATTCTTTATATATCTGTTTACAAAGATCTTTTCAATTACATTGATAACAGCCCAGATTACAGGAGCAGTTAAAGCAAAAAATATCCAATCCATTCTATAAAGAAATAATTACCTCCTATATATTATTTACTGGAAATGAACTGCCTCATCCGGGTTACAAAATCAGCAGCTTCCTTAAAATATCTATCGTACTCTGCTCCTTTTACCTCATGAATCTCTCTATGGGCAATCATCTTTGATAGTTTATAGAAATTCCTCATGATAGTTACATATCTCTCTTCAAGGAGCTTTTTTTTAACCATTTTCTCATGCATCAGATCAGCAACATGCTCTGGTGTTGGAGGTATTTCTCCTAATTTCATCAAGGCAGAATGGGCAGCATCAATGCAAGCCCAATAAATGTCCATTGTTGCCTGCATAATATGCCATTTTGAATTATGCAATGTGTTAGGGGCTCTGATAAAATAAGCCCAGATGCTCTCTTGTGTTGGCCTTATCCTTCCTCTCTTCAGCAATGCCTGAAGCGGATCAAAAAAGCCAGTGTCAATCAAAGCAACCCCATCCCTTAATATGTTGATGCCTATTGGGTCTCCTTCCCTTATATACTCCCAGAAAGATGTAAACCTTAACGATATGATGTGCAGATTTGTGGATGTCTGTGTTATGATCCTCTCCACAATAATCCTATAAGCCTCAACAAGCTCCCTAGTCAGCATAAGAGAAAGGTCATCTATCACAACTAAAATATCAATATCTCCTCTTTCTTTTTTAGTGTGCCTTGCAGTGGAGCCAAATATGATTACCCCTTTAACAAAATTGCCTAGCTCTTTTCTTAATTCACCTGCAAACTTATAAGCTATTCTTAAGTCATCTTCTGAATAGCTTTTAAGATTAGGGTTCTCCCTCTGCGGAATATCTACCTTCATTTAACCACCTATTCACTTAATTATTTGGTAGTTTTATAAAGTTTTAGCACTATTATAGAATAACAATTCTACGAAGGCTACAAAAAGGTTTATAAACAATTTCCCAGTATACCTTCTGATGCTTGACCTGATAAAGATAACGATGGTCCTTATCGTGATGATAGTTCTCATCTCCAGGAAGATAAACCTGGCTTATGCCTTATTGGCTGGCACAATCTTGACAGGCTTGTTCTTTGGAAGAGGATACCTCATCCTTAATGACCTGCTAGAATCTATAATAAGCCCGGAAACATTAAACTTGGTGATTGTTTTCTTTTTTGTGTTTTATCTGAGCAATCTGCTCTCTGATGCAGGGCTGCTCAAGGATCTGCTAGTTTCGCTTGAAAGGCTGATGAAAGAGGCAAGGCTGGTGATAATATCAATACCCTTCATTATTGGCCTAGTTCCTGCTCCTTCAGGAGCTATGTTATCTGCCCCCTTTGTAGATGAGATTGGGAATAAAGTTGGCCTTCTACCAGAAAGAAAGCTTATTATCAACTACTGGTTCAGGCATGTAACTGAATATATAAACCCTATATACCCTGGCCCAATACTAAGTGTTGCTATACTTGGCATAACCTTTGCAGAATTGTTTGTGATCAATCTTCCGGTGATGTTGTTTGTTTTGATCACGGGGTTTTTTCTCTATGCTTTTCAGATAAGAATTTCCAAGAATCAAGATAAGGCATCAAAAAGAGATATCTACAATATTGTAAAAGGGCTTTGGCCAATATTGTTTACCTTAATGCTGCCTATTGTATTCAAAACGAGCTTAGCGTTATCTTTAGCTATCGCAATAGTATTGGTGATTATCACTAATAGGATAAAGAAAGAGAAGCTAGGAGATTTATTCAAAAAGAGCCTTAAGATAGATATATTTCTAACTCTTTTCTGCATAATGTTCTTTAAGGCTGTCCTTGAAAATAGCAATGCTATCGGGAAGATATCAGCTTCAGTTATTGCGCTTGGACTTCCAAAAGCAACCCTGATAATTGCAATCCCCTTGCTTATAGGGTTTCTTACAGGGATGACTATAGCTTATGTTGGCCTTGGTTTCCCTATACTGCTCCCATTCCTAAATTCAGGATCTGGCTTAGAGCTTAGTTCTGTCATGCTGGCTTATGTGAGCGGTTATTTAGGAGTTCTTCTTTCACCAACGCACCTGTGCTTATCAGTAACTCAACAATATTTTAAAGCAGATTACAGCAAGGTTTACAGGCTTCTTGTGCCTGGATTGGCTATATTGTTCGCATTTACCTTAGCCCTATTTTTTCTTGGATGGCCTAACCTGTAGATTTATAAAGAAAAAGGTATTTTACTAGGTTATGGGGCAATATAACAATAGCCAAAGCCAGATGATAAGCAATAGCCAGGGGATTACAGATGAGGTTATGGCCTATCATGCAAAGGGTATGTCTTTATCTGACGCTATAGCCCTAAAGGTGCTTAATGATGCGAAAGGCATATCACCAGATGCTGGCTCTGCAAGGATGAACAGATATTCTACTGAAGAGGTAAAAGACCAGCATACTAATCTTCTAAGCAAGCAGTTTAATGAGGGGTTATTGGCTAAGCTTCAGCAGCAGTATAACCATTTAGGGCAGCAGGAAAAACAGCAAAAAGAAGCATTAGATCCGATTAAATTGTTGAGTGGAAAAAAACAAGGCCAATATGATTACAAAGCTTACAACGATAAACCAGATAGCGTTAGAGCAGATCCGGTTGTTGAGAGAGGCTACAGAGACGAGAGAGGAGCAGCAAGGCAGGACAGAAAATTTGATTTGTATGGCTCGTTAGAGTTGATGTTATATTCTCAGACAGTTGACAATCACATTAGAGAATCTTTAGACCAAAAACCAGAAAGGAATCATGCTGCTATAGACCATAAATATGCAGTTACCTTATCACAAGGATATGTTACAGATCTTGGATTAAATTATTTAGTGCTAAGCCTGTTCAAAGAGGGAGAGTTAGAGCAGAGATACACTGTAATGACAAGAGATAATAAAGAACAGGCTATTGAAGAAGAAAGGATAATGAAGCTGCTGTCAGAATTGTTGGAAAAAATAAACTCTAAAGACAAGATTGAGGAAGAAGATGCCCTTGAATCAATAAAGAGATTGATGGAAGACAAAAGCGATGAAGAAAAAGAAAGGATAAACAGGATGATCGCTAAAATAAGAGATAACAAAAAACAAAACACCAAGTTAAAAGATTTAAAGCTGTTGCTTGATAAGGATAGAGAACTCGCTTTAGAGGTGTTCAGCAGTTACAAGCCAAAAAGAGATGAGGATTACACCAACAAAAATTCAGAGTACATCAAAGAATTGGAAAGAAAAAGGAAAGATTTCACTAACTTAGTTCCTCACAAGACAGTCAGCAAAGCTCCAATCTCAATCATGGGAGGCATTCTAGGCTATACTTATCTGGGAGAGAATTTTATGGTCATCAGAGACGACCTTAACGATTACGAAGCAAATGAAGTAGAGATCCATGAAGCGATACATACACCTGATGAGTATGAAACAAGGGTTATAACCAGGTGGATGCTTGATAATGAGACGCATTATCATTGAAAGATTTTCTTAAAATTGATATGTCAGAAATCGCCAATGCGCACACTCAAAGGGTGTTAACCCAGAGTAAGCAAGCGATTTCTGATCATGCTCAAGAACTGCACGCTGTGGACTTCAGTCCGCAGTTCTTGACAGTTCTGTTGCACGCAGAGAACTTCTAAATATATTTTAACAAATCTGCAGAATGCCACACTTTTATTTTATAAAATCGTAGGCAGAATACCCACAAATTTATTTGTGGGATGAATGCCG
>CAZKBD010000054.1:0-12546 GCA_964550945.1 uncultured Methanosarcinales archaeon | reverse complement strand
TATTGTCCTGTCATGCTCTAAAGAATCCAAGATTACAGAATAACCGCTCATTCCTTTTTCTTTGTATGCCAGCACATCTACATTTTCTTTTTTTAGGTCTCTTATGATGAATTTAGCATTTTCATCATTTCCTAAAACACCTAGCCAGGCAACCTTATCGCCAAGCCTTGCAAAAGAAACTGCTGTATTTGTGCCGCCTCCTCCTGTTGTAAAATTCAGCTCTTTGACTAATATTTTAGAGCCAATAGGATAAGCTAATAAATTTGTAACCTCTTTCTTGCTCCTTATCTTGATCTCTTCTATAAATTCGGTTCTGGCAAAAACATCCACTGTAGAAGAGCCAACTGTGATTATGTCGTACATAAGAATTCCTATGGTAAGTGTATATTTAAAGCTTATTATTTTCAGCCAATACTATCAAGAATTTTATGAGCATCTGACTGCTTTTCTAAATCCTCTCTCTTCAGTTTGACCATCAACATTGTCTTTAAGTAACCTTTTTCATTATTGCTGACTCTGGCGAATTTGTCTGCGTCAATTAGGCCATAGGGATAGCCAAGAAATACAGGGTCTTTTGAATTGTTAACTAATAAATCAAGGATGCTGTCTATTTCATATTTATTCTTCTTGAAAACTTCAAATCTGAAGGTATATTTTGATTTTTCATTTAACTTAACAAAAAACATATCAGCCTGGTGCTCCTCGCTGCTGATCTCAGCTACAGGATGATAATACCAGCAGCCAGAAGGAGAAATTGAGTTTATTGCAGATATTGCAGAATTTCCATTATTTGTTAAATATGTGCAAGTCTTGGAGAGCGCTGTTATGATGATGCCTTTTTTAAGCGCCTTTTCAAATAAAGCGCTGAAAAATTTGTTTTCATTTGTGATTGAAGCTTTCAAAGAACCGTCTAAAACTATTATGTCTCCATTGCCTAAATTATCTGTTATAACAGATGCAAAATGAAGCTCCAAAAATCTTCTGACAACTTCACCAACCTTTGAAATGTTAATCCTATGATTGCCTTCCCTTATTGTCTCATCAAAAGAATCAAACAACAGCTTGTCCAAAAAAGTATCTGGCGCAATATCAACAGAATAATTTATTTCACCGTTTTTATCAACAGCCTCAACCAATACATAGAAGTCAAATCTTTTTGAATCGATTTTTTTATTTTTGTTGAAAATGTTATAATAAACTCTGACTAACTGCAGACTTAGATTCGCTAAATTCAATAATTCAGCATTACCACCATCAATAAAAGCGATTTTCTTGTTTTTTTCTGTTTTGTTGATCTTATGAAAATTATTCTTGTCTAGCCTTATTGGCTTATAGCTTTTGTCAGAAAAAGAGATATACTCATCTATGAGATTAGATCTATTGTTTATCCTGCTTAATAGCCTGTTTATCAGGTTCTCGTCCATTAAGGGCAGTAATTCAATCTACATTAAATATTTTACCAAATATTTTTAAATAAAGCGGTTTTACTGCAATTTATGAAAGAAGCCTTAGTCAAGAAGATAAACAAATTAAAGAAAGAGAAGAATGCTGTTATCTTAGTCCATAACTACCAAAGGCCTGAGATTTATGAAATAGCGGATTTTCTTGGCGATTCTTTAGAGCTGGCAAGAAATGCTGTTCAGACTAATGCAAAGATAATTGTTTTTTGCGGCGTTGACTTTATGGCTGAATCAGCTAAAATATTAAATCCTGACAAGATGGTTTTGCATCCTTCTAAGATATCTATATGCCCTATGGCCAGGATGATAACTCCAGAAAAGGTTTTGGAGCTTAAAAGGAAATATCCTAACGCTGCTGTTGCAAGCTATATAAACACGACTGCAGAAGTCAAGGCTATATCTGATGTTTGCTGCACTTCAGCAAATTCTGTCAAGGTGGTTAATTCTCTTAAAGAAGATGAGGTTATCTTTACGCCTGATAAGAATCTGGCAATCTATACACAGACAAAAAGCTCAAAAAAGATAATCCCTACTGAAGGGCATTGCTATGTGCATGGTAATATTACAGCTGAGTCCTTAAAAAAAGCAAAAGAAAACTATCCGAATGCAAAAGCGATGGTTCATCCTGAATGCAGGATGGATGTTATCAATCTAGGGGATGCTGTCTGCTCAACCAGCCAGATGATAAGCTATGCAAAACAAAGCGATGCAAAAGAATTTATTGTTGTGACAGAATGCGGCATGGTGAACAGGTTAAAAAGAGATATGCCTGAAAAAACATTCTATGCTTTAGGCGGCACTTGCCTGCAGATGAAAAAGATTACTTTAGAAAATGTTTATGATTGCTTGCTGAATGAAAAAAATAAGGTCGAATTGAAAAAGGAGATAATGGATAAAGCAAGGAAAGCTCTGGAAAGGATGCTGGAATTGTCCAATTAAGAACCACTAAACATTCTGCAAAATCCGCTGACTGGCCTTACTTCAAAGATTTGTGGTTCATGATCTAACTTACTCTCTCTTTTATACGCTAAAAGACTAGACATGATTGATTCTTGCCATTTTGTCATTAATCCTTCTACTGTATCTTTGGGTGCAAGTGCAAATACTGAACCGCCAAAACCTCCTCCAAAACCACTAGCACCATAAAATCCTGCTTCTTGGGCGCAAGCTACGGTTTGATGGACTAAAGGGGTTATATTGCCTAATAAGTCACGAGACATATTGTGCTCCTTAAATGTTAGATCTCCCAACCTTGCATATTGTCATGTTTTTAAATATTCTCTTACAAGAGGAAGATGTTGTGTCGCTTGAGTGTAAGCCATTTCCCATCTTTCAGCTAGTCTTTCATCTCTATATTCTTGTTTGCTTCTTAGCAACTCCAACATTCCTTCATGGTCGATACCAGGATTAACTCTTAATATCTCTCCTATCAGTTTGAACCTATCTGGTTGGCCTATAGATTCACTATATGCTTGGGCAATTGAATCTGATTTTCTCCTTAAAGCATTAAATCCATCTCTAGCTTCTTGTGTTTTTGAAGCAGGGCTTGTGTAACAAACAACAACTGCCAAGTCGTCTGGCCATCCAATATCTTCCATGTGTCTTATTGGGCAGAAATCATTTATGGCTAAATACCCCAATCTTCCTAAAAGTATTGCTAAATGATCCTGAGATCCGCCAAACGTTCCTACTCCTGGTTTGCCAGGTAAATTAATATGAGTATGATCATTAGTAAATGCAGAGCCATTTTCACAGCAAGCCAAATAAAGTGCGATATTTTCAATAATATTTCTTGGTTCTGCACCTCGCATAGCATGCGCAAAGGAAAGATTGTCTATAAGACCATTAACAGAGGCATATCCTAAAAAAGTCATAATCATTAAAGCTGATGAAGAACTCATTCCAGATGCAGGAGGTAAATCACTTCCAAAAGCCATAGATGCTCCGCCTAAATTAACTTCATCATGAAAGTTTGTAAAAACTCTTTGGAGATTAGTAATTGGATAATTCCTCCATTGGTCGTCTCCTGTACGGTTAGATTGAAATGGCACACTTAATGCGTCTTTATCTGTTATTAAATCCTCCAACCTAAAAGAAATTGCAGACCATTTTGGGTTGTTTTCTGCTATCCTTACTATTGGCTCTTGGCTTGGAGCGGATATCACTATAAATCCCCTGTCAACAGCAAAGTTTGGAACAGGCAACCCAACATAATCTGTATGTTTTCCTGCTGTAAATTCCAAACGCCCAGGAACATGATACACCACTATACTATCTTTATTGCCATACTCTCTTCTAAATGCGTCTAGAACACTTCTAAGAATCTGTTTTTTTCTTTCGATTAATAAGCTATCATCACCCCATATAGGAGTATAGAATCCATCCTCATTTATTAACCATTCAAGCTGGTTGGTTGATACCATTTTGACAATAAATCTTAGCGTAATATTTAAATTTATCTATCTTGTAGTAGTATAAATTGTGGATTAGATTAATAGATTAAGAAACTTAAAAATAACTAAAACTTTAAATACACTTGAATTCTCTTTTTTTTGTATGAACAGAAAAAGATTGTTGCACAAGGCATTCCAGAGGGGCCACTTGCTTAATGTGAATAATAAGCTCTACAGGGAATGGATTAAGAAATTCATAGTTGACGAGACAAAAGGCGATATTGGCACAAAAGGTGATATAACCTCTGAGTCTGTCCTTAGGCATGGAAAAAAGATAAAAGCGGTTATATTCTCAAGATCTAACGGCATAATTGCAGGCATGGAAGAGGTTTCTTTATTATTAAGAGGATATAAAATCAAAATAACCCCATTAAGGAAAGATGGTGACAGAGTAAAAAAAGGATCTAAGCTGCTTTTGCTGGAAGGAAACGAAAAGGATATACTCAAATTAGAAAGGTCTGTCCTTGATCTGCTTTCGAGAATGTCTGGAATTGCAACTTTGACTGCCATCTTGAAGAAAAAAGTTAAAGGAAAAGTGGAGATTGCGCCAACAAGAAAAACACAATGGAGATATCTGGACAAAAAAGCAGTCTATATTGGAGGAGGTTTGACACATAGGTTAGCTTTATGGGATTCTATATTGATTAAGGATAATCACTTAGACGCTATAAAAAAAGAAAAAATAAAGGACGTGATTGGAACTGCCCTAGAAAGAGCATGGAAAAAGAGAAAAGAAGGAATTTTCCTGGAGATAGAGACTTTCAATGAAAAACAGGCAATAAGGGCAGCTCAAAAATTTAAAGAATTACAGGGGAAATCAGAAACCACACCTTGCCTGGTAATGTTTGATGACATGAAACCAGAGCAGATTAAAAGAATAATGAAAAAGCTGAAAAACAAAAACTTATATAGCCATATACTGATAGAAGCTTCAGGCGGCATAAATCCAGAAAATATATCCAGCTATGCAAATAGTGGGGTGGATGTTTTGTCATTAGGCTACTTGACTGCTGTTTCACAAACTTTGAATATAAAACTGAAGGTGATCTGAATCAAGATTGGAATTATTGGCTGCGGAGCAATAGGATCGGTCTTATGCAAATTCATTGATGAAGAATTAAAAGAATCTAAACTAGCTGCAATATGCGATATAGACAAGAACAAAGCTGAAAACTTATCAAATTCTCTAAAAAGCAAGCCAATTGTAACTGACATTGACACTTTAATAACAAAATCAGAGATAATTGTTGAGGCAGTTGGCGTATCGATAGTAAGATCGTTGTTAGAAAAATGTATAAAAGCAAAGAAACATCTTATGGTCATGAGTGTAGGCAGCTTAATACAAAATATGGATCTACTGGATAAATTAACTGCCCGCTTGTTCATACCTTCTGGAGCAATATGCGGCATTGATGGTGTGAAAGCTGCCGGTATTGGAGAAATAACATCTGCAACCATTACATCTACAAAAAATCCGAAAGGATTAGAGGGGGCTCCTTATATCATAAAAAATAAAATAAACCTTAACAGCATAAAAAATAAAACAACAATCTTTGAAGGCTCTGCTTTGGAAGCGATTGAGGGATTCCCAAAAAACGTGAATGTTTCAGCTGTTTTAAGCTTAGCAGGGGTTGGCCCTGATAAAACCACAGTTAAAGTTGTGGTTGACCCGAAAATAAAAACAAATATACATGAAATTGAGGTCATAGGCTCTTTTGGAAGGCTAATGACAAAAACAGAGAATGTTGTAAGCCCTCTTAACCCAAAAACATCACATTTAGCTGTTTTAAGCGCCTGCGCTACATTGAAAAGATTGACAGGGCATTTGAAGATTGGAACATAAGATGAAAAAAATAATTTTGCTTATTTTAATGATCTTGGTGATTTCTTTAGCAGTAGGAGCGCAAACAAAAACAATTGGGATAAAGAGCTTGAAATATGATCCAAGCGAGCTTACAATAAAAAAGGGGATGACTGTTGTCTGGGTAAACAAGGATACAGGTAAAACACATCAAGTTTACGAGACCTATAATAATTTTCCAAGGTCTCCAGTATTATGGCCTAATGATGAGTATAATGTTACTTTCAATGAATTGGGCACATTTGAGTTTAGGGATGCGGCAAAGCCAAGCAAAATGGTGGGCAATATAATCGTAGTTTCAGAAGAGGATTATGTTGAAGAAATATTCAATCAGACTGTTAATGAAACAGTCAACCAGACGATTAATAATCAAACAGCCAATGTGACTAACAATCAGTCTGGCGTAACAACTAACGAGACAACTGTTAATACAACCATCAATACAACTAGCGGCACAATAACCTTAGATGAACAACCTCCAGAAACACCAGAAGAGGAGAATCAATCAACCGCTACCTTAGAAAACGAATCAGAAAATCCTATTGTTTTGGAGCATGATGAAAAGATATCAAAAGTGTGGTGGATTGTTGGTATTATAGTAGTGGTTGGGGTTGTTGCATTCTTTTTTGTAAGGCAATTTATCGAGATCAAGCCTATCGAGATAAAAGATGAGATAAGAAGGAAAAGGGTGCCTGAGATATCAATATTAGAAAAAAAAGAAGAACCGAAAAAAGAGCTTAGGGCGAAGATAATAAATATTGAAGGTAACATTGTCCAGATTAAATGCCCGAAGTGCAACAGTGTAACAAAAACCATATTCAGCAAGCCTGGCCCTCTAGATGTTGTTTGCGGCGACTGCGGAGCTAGACTTTCTGCCTTTATCAAGGCCTAAATACAAAACTTTTTAAATAAAATATTATTCTGTGAAATATATGTACGAGTTGATAATAACTGAAAAGCCTCAGGCTGCGAAGAGAATTGCTGAATCTTTAGCAGAAGGAAAGGCGATAAAAGAGAATGTCAAGCAAGTCCCTTACTATAAGATCACTCGAGGTAATAAGGATATAGTTGTTGCTTGCGCAGTAGGCCATCTGTATGGATTAGACCAGAAAGAAGGGAAAAAATGGGATTTTCCGATATTTGATATTGAATGGAAGCCTGCGTATGAGACTAAAAAAGGAGCAGAATTCTCAAAAAATTACCTTAACTTGATAAAAAAATTATCCAAAGAAGCTTCCAGCTTCACTGTTGCATGCGATTATGATGTTGAAGGAGAGGTTATTGGATTAAATGTTATAAGGTATGCATGCAATAAGAAAGATGCAGCAAGGATGAAGTTCTCGACATTAACCAAGCCGGACATTATAGAGGCTTATGAGCACAAAAGCTTACATCTGGATTGGGGGCAGGCAAAAGCAGGCGAGACAAGGCATTATCTGGATTGGTATAATGGAATAAACTTTTCAAGAGCATTAACATCTTCAATAAAATCAGCAGGCTCTTTCAAGATTATGTCAACTGGAAGAGTGCAGGGCCCTTCATTGAAGATAATTGTGGACAGGGAAAAAGAGATAAGGGCATTCAAATCAGTCCCTTTCTGGCAGATAGAGCTTTTAGGGGAAATCAAGAAAGGAAAGATTGAAGCGTGGCATAAAGAAGATAAATTCTGGGAAAAAGAAAAAGCAGCAAAAATATTTGAAAAAATAAAAAATGAAATACAGGCGATAGTGGAGAAAACAGAAAAAAAACAATTCAAGCAAGCTCCTCCGTTTCCTTTTGACCTAACAACATTGCAGATTGAGGCTTACAGATGCCATAGGATACAGCCGAAAGATACCTTATCAGTTGCCCAAGACCTTTATACTTCGGGTTATATCTCTTATCCAAGAACCTCTTCCCAGCAATTGCCTGACAAAATAAGCTATAAGAACATCTTAAATCAATTATCTAAGCAGGAATCATATGGGGAGCTTGTAAAAAAACTTTTAGCCAGGAAAATTCTAAAGCCGAATAATGGCCCAAAGACAGACCCAGCGCATCCTGCAATATATCCCACAGGGATTATGCCGGATCTAGACGACAGGAATCATAAAATATATGACCTTATAACAAAGAGATTCTTTGCGACTTTTGCTGACCCTGCTGTAAGAGAGACTATGCAGATTGATATCAATTGCAAGAATGAGATATTTATCGCAAAAGGCACTAGAACCATAGAAAAAGGATGGCATAATTTCTATATGCCTTATGTTAAGTTAGAGGAGATTGAATTACCTGCGGTTGAAAAAAATGATGTTGTGAAAGTTGAGAAGATTAATCTGCATGAAAAGGAAACAATGCCTCCAAAGAGATATACACCTGCTTCTATCATCAAAGAGCTTGAAAAAAGGGGGTTAGGGACAAAATCAACAAGAGCACAGATAGTAGATACCTTGTTTGGGAGGAATTATGTGCATGGCAAAGCAATTGAAGCTACACAGCTAGGGATAAAGACCATAGAGACATTGGAGAAATATTGCCCGAAGATTGTTGATGAAGAGCTTACAAGGCATTTTGAGCAGGAGATGGATGATATAAGGGAGGGCAAGAAAGAAAGCAAAGAAGTCCTTGAGGAAGCAAAAGAAGCTTTGACAAAAATCATCAAAGAATTTAAAAAACATGAGAAAGAAATTGGGACTAATCTAAAAGAAGCGGTGTTTCAGGCAAAAGACGAATTAAATACTTTGGGAGAGTGCCCTGTATGCAAGAAAGGAACTTTGATGATGCGGACAGGCAAATTTGGAAGTTTTGCTGCATGCAATGAATATCCTGCATGCAAGACAACCTTTTCTTTGCCGGGTAATGCATTAATAAAAGCCAGTAAAAATAAGTGCTCTGTTTGCGGCTATCCCATGGTATTGGCTTTGAAAAAGAAATCTGCCCGCGAGTTCTGCTTAAATCCTAAATGCACATCCAAACATGTGGAAGGCGAAGCAGGAAAACAAGCAAAAGCAGTTGCAAAAGGAGAAATAGAGAAGAAGTGCCCAAAATGCGGCAATAATATGGTTCTCAGAAGCTCTATTTATGGCAAATTTTTCGGGTGCTCCAACTATCCTAAATGCAAGCATATAGAGAAATTAGAGAATGACAAAAAAGAGAAATAGATGGACTTTTCACAAATATTAAATACTAGTTATTTTTCTGGAAACATATGAAAAAAGTTTTGTTGGTCATCGTGTTATTGTTGGTTTTACCTTTAGTTAGCGCAAGCCATATGAAGCTATTGGCTGTTAAAGAGACAAATGATGGCTATGAAGGAAGCACCGCTGATTTGTATCTTGAATTAAAGCCAGGAACTGGCCGTGTTTTCTTGGATACCTATCCTTTGACAAAATTAGATACACAGATGTCTACAAGGTTTGCAAAAGAGGTCGCATGCGATTTTCTTGATGTAAGCTGCGATAACTATGATTTTATCTACACTATCCAGGCAGATTCTGCGATAGTCGGCGGGCCTTCAGCAGGGACTGCGATATCTGCCCTAACGGTATTATCTTTGTTGAATATGGATGTTGACGAGACAATATCAATAACAGGCACAATCAATTCTGGCGGCCTTATCGGGCCTGTTGGTGGCTTAAAAGAAAAGATAGAAGCAGCTGCTAACAATGGCTTAAAGAAGGTCATAATCCCCAAAGGCGAAAGGTTTGTGACAGAGTCGCCAGAAGAAAAGGAAACAATACTGACAGTTGTTCCGATAATAGGAATTTTTAATGAAACAATAAACAGGACATTCCAAACAAATATAACCCGAGCAAAGAAAAATGTGACTATTGATCTAATAGAATATGGACAAAAGCTTGGTGTAGAGGTTATCGAAGCTGCAGACCTAAATGAAGCTTCTTATATACTATCTGGGAAATATGCAACAAAACAGATTGAAGCTGATCTGACAATAGATCCGTCTTACGAAAAGACAATGAAGGAGCTTGCGATAAACTTATGCGACAGGAGCAATGCTTTGAAGCAGGAATTGATTGATAATAACAGCTTTATTGAGATCGAAAAAGAGGCATCAAACCTGACTGAGAAAGGAAAAACGGCATTTGATAAAAAATTGTATTACTCGTCAGCAAGCTTTTGCTTTGGCGCAAATGTGAAATACAGCAATATGATCTTTCTTTTGAAAAATTTAAGCTTGGATAATATCTCGATTGAGGTTAGCAAGCTCAAGGAGCAGTCCAGGATATTGGATAAGCAGATCTCAAGGGAGAAAAAAACGATAAGTGATCTGGAAAGCTTTATGGTTGTCAAAGAGAGGCTTATAGAAGCAGACGAGTATTTTGATAAGCTGAATAAAGAAGAGGATTATAGAAAGAAGATAACCAATCTAGCTTATGCGAAAGAAAGGGTGTATTCTGCTTTTTCTTGGTCTAAATTCTTTGATAACCGAGGAAAGGAGTTTAACCTGAATAAGGTGATATTAGAAAAAGCGTGCAAAGATAAGCTAGCGGAAGCAGACGAGCGCTATCAGTACATCAAGTCAATCTTCGGGAGGGAGTTTGAGGATACAAAGAACAGCCTTGATTATGCTTATTCATACTCAGCTGAAGGAAATTTTGAGCTGTGCTTGTTCCAGGCAAGCAAAGCAAAGGCAGAGATTGATGCAGCATTAAGCATGATGGGAGTAAAAGAAGAAAAAATAAAATCTTTCATTGAGCAGAAGCTTGGCATTGTAAAGAGGAACCTTGTGAAACAGCAGCAAAGAGGCATATTTCCCATACTGGGTTATAGTTATTATGAATATGCAAATACCCTGATTGATTCTGAGGATTATTCTTCGCCTTTGATATATTCAGAGTATTCTCTGGAATTGAGCAATTTAGAGATGTATTTTAAGGAAAAGAAAAAAATTGTTGTCTTAAGAAAAGATATTTTACTTGCGATTTATACATTTGTATTAGGAATTTTAATAGGCTTACTGATTGGAATCAAGATTAAGAAGCATAAAAAGAAGCATAAACCCGCAGAACACTACACGAGTGTCCTGCCGGGAAAAAAGAGGTGATAGATTATGAATCTAACCTTCCACCCATCTTTCTTCAACAAATACAACTATATAAATTTTTCGTTAAGATAGTATTTTAAAGTAGTAACAAAGTGGAGACAACAAAAGGAGCAATAAACTATTTAAATAGAGTGAAAATCTTGAAATTTATGAAATGTTCTACATGCAGCAGGAAGGCAGAAGTAAGCTTAGAGCACCTTGGCAATCTTTGCAGAGATTGCTTTTTGAGGGTGATAGAAAAAAGGATAAGAAAGAATGCGAGGATAAACAAGCTATTCAGAAAAAATGACAGGATTATTGTTTTTGATTCGCTTTCTTTTTACATTGTGAACAAAATTGTTAAGGATTTGCCAAAAAAATTGTTCTTTTATAAAAAGTATGGTGATATCAACCAATTGAATGATCCATCAATAGTGAGGTATACCCAAAGAAATAAAATAAGTAATGTAGTTGTTCCATGGACTTTGGATGATGAGATCAATTGTTTTTTGGAAAGGATATTCTTAAATAAGAAAAATAAAGTTAGCTATACCAAACTGTTTAAATGCATTACTGAAGAAGAGCTTGAGCATTTCTGCAAATTCAATAATTTAAAATATATAAAAAATAAGAAGAATAAAGATATAATTGATTTTATTGATAAAACAGATAAAAGATATGCTGGAACAAAATTCAAGCTATTGAAAAGCTCTAGAATAAGTGAGCTGTTATGAGGAAATTCGGGTTTTTTTTAATTCTTTTCTTGGTTGGTTGCAGCATTACAGGAAATGTGGCAAAAGAGATCCCTAAGGAAACTGCAAAAGAAACAGAGGTTTATTTTTGTGAAGATGAGGATTGTTTGGGTTATCTTGCAGCGTTTATAAGCTCTGCCAATAACTATATCTATTGTGCATTTTTTGATTTAAGGTCAAAAGGCGTTATAAATGCGCTAATCAATAAAAGCAAGACAATAGATGTTAAGGTTGTGATAGACAACCAGAACAATAAAAACCAGATAAATAAAAGTTGGGTAATCTTTGATGATAATAATCAGCTTAGCCATAACAAATTTTGTGTTGTTGATGATAGCAAAATATGGACTGGCTCTTTTAACCCGACAGAAAAGAAAAATAAAAATGATGATAATGTAATTGTTTTCTATTCAAAATATCTTGCCCAGAATTATAAGAATGAGTTTAATGAGCTCTGGAACAGGCGGTTTGGAGAAGGTGAAGCAGTAGATTTTCCTGTTGTTTATATCAACAATAAAAAAATTGAAAATTATTTCTGCCCTGACGATGGCTGCAATGACCAGGTTATAGAAGAGCTGCTTAAGGCCAAAAAATCAGTTTATTTTATGATTTTTTCTTTTACTGACGAGGAAGTAGCTGATGCAATACTGCTTAATAACCTAACGGACGTCAAGGGGGTATTTGACAAAACACAAGCAGCTGGCCAGTATTCGCAGTATAAAAGATTAAAAGGCTTTGGACTTGATGTTAGATCAGATAAAAACCCGGCATTCATGCACCATAAGGTGTTTATCATTGATTACAAAACCGTAATAACCGGCTCATATAATCCAACTTCTGCTGGAGACCATAAGAATGATGAGAATATTGTAATAATCAATGATCCAAGGATTGCTAAAGAATACCTGCAGGAATTCTGGAGGGTTTGGAATGAAGGTTATTAAATTCGCTTAGCCAGAAATCCCCAACACTTGTGTTTGGGGATGAATGGCGT
>CAZKBD010000053.1:12008-13123 GCA_964550945.1 uncultured Methanosarcinales archaeon | reverse complement strand
CCATATAGGCATAAATAGATACGCCTATTTAAATAAACTGTGAAAGTTTAGTTATGAAATAAAATCATCAAATCCGAATTAAACTTAGAATATCTTCCAACTCGATAACCCCTACAAACTCTATCTGTTCCGTCGCACATTAGGTTGGCAACAATAGAATAAAACTCTGGATTGGTTATAATTGGTAATTTTGGATTTTCCATTTGAGCACCATTAGTTAATTTGTATAGGATTATGTTGTCTTCGATTTTTTTGAGGTTTAGATTGACCTTTTTGGCCAATTCATATAAAAACCATCCGGCTATCCATCCATTTGATTTGTAGTTTCTAAATCTTTTGCCAAATTTTTTGGATTGGTTTTAATTCCATATTTCTTAGAAATATTCAGGAGGTAATCTCCAACTCTGAAACTATTTTTAAAATATGAGTAGACTTTGCTATAAAAGAGGTGATTATACTCCTCATCTAACTTAAAATAGAGTTTATTTAATCTAAGATTCCAAAAATGGATGGCTTCATATTTATTTGAATTAAAATTGTCGATTTTTTTAAATTTCAT
The DNA here is from genome assembly GCA_964550945.1 of uncultured Methanosarcinales archaeon. Classification (GTDB taxonomy): domain Archaea; phylum Nanobdellota; class Nanobdellia; order Woesearchaeales; family CAZKBD01; genus CAZKBD01. Next base: position 12,564 of record CAZKBD010000053.1, on the reverse strand, counting down.
TTTAAATCACCAAAAATTAACTTGGTGAAACTAGGTAAATGGTTTCTGTTTATAAGCGCTACGCGTGAATGTCCAGTGCTAATGAGCAGAAATCATAATTTGCTAGTTGAACTACGGTAGATGTGACTTGAAATGAAGAAAAATTGAAAAATTAAAGATTTTGTCATAACTGGCAGCCTCTTGGCAGATTTCCTAATTTGTAAGAATAATATTTTGTTTTTTTCATAGAAATATTTTTTGGTAGTTCATAAATATGTTATTAGCAACCTCTTCTGAATCAAGGCTTTTTTGCTTTGCAATCTCTTTTATTGTTTCAATGACAAAGGCAGGCTCGTTCCTTTTTTCCTTATAAGGGCTTAGCCACGGAGCGTCTGTTTCTGTCAATAATTGGCTTAAATCAACGTTTCTAACTAAGCTCTGGAAGTTTTCTGCCCTGACAATATTTGTTGGCACTGAAAAAGACCATCCATGTGAGGCTGCCTTGGTTATCAGGCTTTTTTTTCCGGAAAAGCAATGGAGAATTATCTGGCTCTTTTTTAAGGAAGAACATTCCAAG
>CAZKBD010000053.1:0-11998 GCA_964550945.1 uncultured Methanosarcinales archaeon | reverse complement strand
CAAGAGTTCAATAACGTCTTTTTCAGCTTTTCTTGAGTGGATTGACATCGGCTTTCTAATCCTTTTCGCAATATCTAAAAGTTTCAGGAATACCTCTTTTTGTTTTTTCTTGTCTTTTCCGTGATAATAGTCTAGGCCGCATTCGCCAATCGCGATAATCTTGTCCTTGTTTTGCCCTATAAACTCTATTTCCTGGTCAACATCAAAAGGGATATTAGATCGCTCTAATGCGTCAATTGGATAGATTCCTAACGCGGGCTTGACAAGATTAAATTTTTCTGCAATCTCAAGCGTTTTTCTGTTGGTGGCTTTATCAATGCCGCAGCTGATAATGGCTTTGACGCCAGCCTGCTCTGCTCTTTTTATAACATCAGCCAGGTCTTTATTAAAATCTTCATGATCAAGATGAGAATGTGTATCAACTATAATCATTTTTCAATAAAATCTCCATTTCTTTAATGTGGATTAAGGGGCTTTTTTTATTTGCTTCAAGGAAGACATTTTTATCCATTGCCTTGTTTACCAGATTAACGCTTGCTTTGTCAATTGCCACTATATCATCGCTGAATAAAATCCCTAAATCTTTTGCAATTATTGGGCCTGGGTCAGAAGCGCAGTCGCACCATTTGGTTATGTCAAATAGGTAATTTATGTAGAATGATTTTTTAACTGATTTCACAACAGCATAAGCTGATTCTGCCAGTAATTTATCGAAGCTTGCTACTCTTGGCTTTAAAGAGTCGTTAGGACAATAGCTTATACAGATTCCACATCCCCAGCAATCCTCATAATTGCAGATGGCTTTTCCATTTTCGATTTTCATTGCATTGCAAAAGCAGTTTTCAGCGCAAATGCCGCAGCCTTTGCATAAATCGCTAGTTATTGGCTGGCTGGCTGTGTGTATGTTTTCTTTGGTTTTTTTTGTAACACCGCCCATTCCTAGATTCTTTATTGCTCCACCAAAACCAGAGCAAGCGTGGCCTTTTACGTGGCTTAGAACAAGGATTCCATCAGCTTTAATCAATGGCCTGCAAACTTCAACATTTAAGTTTTGAGTTTTATATGGAACAGCTTCATCTGATATTATGATTGGGCAATTTGATTTATTGAAACCGTTTTTTTCTGCTGTTTTGAGGTATTTTTCTTCTGTATCCCTAGGGCCTGAGTACATAACCGGGCTGTCAAACAGATAAGGCTTAACACCAATTTCTTTTAGAATATCAACGACTTTTTTAACAAAATTAGGGCTGATGAAGTGCTTATTTTTTGGCTCACCCATATGGAGTTTTATAGCGATTTTTTCTCCTTTTTTGAAAATAAGGCCTAAATCTTCTTTCAGCAAACCATCTAGCAAATGAATGCTTTTCTGCTTGACGAATTTAACTGAGGACATAAAGAAAAAGAAATAAGAAGAATATAATAAAGTTTCTATACTTTCTTCGCAATCAAAGCTGCAATAGAAGATAATGCAGCCCCAATTAAACTAGTTATTAATGGGCCTGTAACTAACCCAACATAAATGCTAATTGACATGAAACCCCTTATAGTATCTGCAGGAACTCCTTGAGCAGCTGCCTGCGTGATTGCATACTCTACTAGCTCTGGAACAAGGTAAAAGGTGAGTATTCCAATTAGGGCACCAGCAAAGCCTACGATTATGCCAGCTAAAGCGCCTGCCCATGCTGCAATCTTTATTGTTCCCTTATAATCTTTTATAGCTGTCCAGCCAATAAAGGCAAATGCTACAATTGTTAAAGCCCAGTTTGCTGGTGCTGAAAAGATTGTCAGGTATAATGAGAAAGATATTTTGCTTACGATTAGAGCAGCGAGACTCCATGCAATTAGAATGTAGGTAGATATTTTAATTATTTTCCAATAATCTTTGAACTCTTTTTCTGCGAATTTCATATTATCACCCCAGTTAGCTATAGAATGCTATAGTTTATATGCTTTTCTGAACCTACTGCTAAACAAACTGAACAAAATAAAATCTTGAGCTTCTGATTGTTCAATTACATAATTTGTTGTCCAATGGGCTGGAGCAATATACTGGCAGTTTATAAAGTTCCACTATCACCTATATCATATACGGGAGGACTAGCAGAGGCGCGACGACTGATTGCTAAATCATAACTTTTGAGCCTCTGATGAAGCAATTCTTCTAAAATAGGGAATTTCCTGAATTCTGAATCCACTTCAACAAAGGTTGAACATACAGTTAAATCGATTCTGTTAGTAACCCACTCTTGGGAGGTAGGATAAGAAAAACACCACCCCACAATATGGCGTTCATAAATGGGAAAAGCTGATGGTAAAAGCCAGTTCATAAAAGAAGCATACCTACTTGTAGGGAATACTCTTTGATCATAATCCTCCCATGCCATTTCATTATCTTGAATACACGCCCCTTGAGCAAATGAGTGCTTCCACATAATATGCTGGTTGTAAGCTGTTAATTGGCCCTTATCCTTTTTAAAGAAAGCTCTTGCTTCAAGGTCTGGAGAGCTAGGCCTAGGGTGCCTAAAAAATAAACATTGTCCATAGCCCATATCCAGCATGTAAACATCCATCATAGCATCATAAGTTGATTGGACTGTATAGTTCCAAACTTTTCTCAATCTTTCCCAATCACCTTGGACTTTAAATCTGCTGTTCATTCTGAAAGCAGGGAATCTAGTAGATTATATAAAAGTTGACTACTTAACCGGAAGTTTTCGTAGAATTTACAGCCACATATGCTAATTATTTAATATTACAGTAAATCTATTTTTTTGCAAAAGTTGATGCAACCAATAAAGGAAACACCAACGTAGCTTCAGCATATACCTTAACATGAGGCGCATTAGGGCTGATTTTATTCCAGCTGATTGCTTCTTCCTGATTTCCGCCGGAATCAGAGCCATCATAAAAATCAGCGGTGGATATATAAACTGCATAATCAAGGCCGTCTTTGAATATGTTTGCATTTAAAACGTAATGCTTTGCGATTCCACCTCCAAGAATGATTGCTGCTGTCTTTTCACAGTTCATTGTGAAATCAACTATCTGGGTTATATCAGCTGTGATATCAATAATGAAGTCTTTTTTTCTTTTTTTAAAGAAATAAACCAAATCGCCAAATGAGCCATCAGTTATGCAAGGACAATATACATCAATCTTGTTTTTATAGGCCCAGTATAAGATTGATTCTTCCTTGTTTTTTAATTTTGAAACCTCTCTTCCCAGCTCGTAAATTATTTCAGATGACGCAAGAGGGCCTTGTTTCTTTTGAATCTTGTAGATTCTCTCAAGAAAAGCGTTTATGAATCGCTCAAAATGTAGATAATGCTCTGTTGTAACATAAATATTGCCTATTCTTGAGACTCCTGCATCTGAAAGGATGCTTCCTTTTGCATCAAATGAGCCAATCCTAAAAGGAGCGATTGCCTTAATAATGTCTTCTTCAATGCCTCCTGCTGAGGTTACTAATACCTTGATATAATCATGTTTGATTAGGTATTTTATTATATCTCTTAATCCTGAGGAGATTATGTTAGACGTGCACGATAAAAATATTGGCACTTTCTCCCTAATCAGGATATTGACAATTTCTATTGCTTTGGCTAATTCTTTTGCCTGGAATCCTGTAGAGTAATAAGAGGCGATAAATTTATCTAAATCGAATTTTGCTTCAAAGTCATATCCTTCAACTTTTGGAAGCTTTGAAATGTCTACGCTTGGCTTAAGCTGGTAATGGGGTTTAGATTTCATTTTAAATCTCTATTTATAAAAAAGAATTCTTATGCTCCGTGAGCTCTAACAGTATCCATATTGTTCTTAAAATATGCAATTATTTATAAATATATTGAAAAAAGCTATATTTATATATGAAAAATGATTAACTAGAACTATGAAAACAACAGCTCAGATAAAGGCAATGAAAGGCAAGGAGAAGATTGCAGTTTTAACTGCTTATGATTATAGCATAGCAAAAGCTATTGATTTGGCTGAAATTGACGTCATTCTTGTGGGCGATTCTTTAGGCATGGTTGTTTATGGAGAAGATAATACATTGAAGGTAACAATGGACGATATTATTAAAAGCGTTTCCGCTGTTGCAAAGGCTGTTGGGAATAGCTTAATTGTGGCTGATATGCCTTGCAAAACTTATGATACAAAAGCGCATGCTTTTATGAATGCCAAGAAATTGATTAATGCTGGAGCAAGAGCTGTGAAGCCTGAGAATTGCCCTGATATTGTGGGGTATCTGGTTGATGAAGGAATTCCAGTTATGGGACATATTGGGTTAACTCCGCAGACTGTTAAAGAGTTTAAGGTTCAGGGCAAGGATAAAAAATCGGCTGAGAATTTAATAAAATTAGCTAAAGAAATTGAGCAAGCTGGTGCATTTTCAATTGTTTTAGAATGCATACCTGAAAAGTTGGCTAAAGAGATAACTGCTAACTTAATTATTCCCACTATAGGGATTGGAGCAGGGCAATATTGTGATGGCCAAGTGTTAGTCAGCTATGATATGCTTGGCTTGTATAAGAAGATAAAGCCTAAGTTTGTAAAGAATTATGCAAACCTAGCAGAAGAGATCACTAAAGCTGCTGCTAATTATAAAGAAGAGGTAAAAAAGGGAGAGTTCCCAACAACGGAGTTTAGTTTTGATTAAAATGGAACGCATAATGTTTAAGGGGAAGATTCACAGAGCGACTGTTACTGAAGCTAATGTGGATTATGAAGGATCAATAACTGTTGATGAAGAATTATTAAATGCTGCTGACATATTGGTTGGAGAGAAGGTCCAGGTCCTTAATTTGAGGAATGGTGAGAGATTAGAAACGTATACTATTAAAGGCAAGAAAGGCTCTGGGGTTATATGTTTAAATGGGCCTGCTGCCTTGAAAGGAAAGGTTGGCGATAAGGTCGTAATCATCAGTTATATTAATGTTGATGAGAAAGAGGTAAAGAGCTTTAAAGCAAAGACTGTGCTGGTTGATGATGATAATAAGATTGTTAAATTAGTATAGTTGTCACCAGTTTGGCACTAATTCTCGACGGATTTTTTGAAAAAGTATATAAATAAGCATTTGATTCAATAAGAAATAATATTGTTGGAGGGGTTGATATGGAATCTAATTTATTAAAGGCTTTGAAGTCAGATGGTATTAGCCTTGCAATTAAGGGTGTGCCGAGCGGAACAAAGGTAATAAGGAGTTATGAAGCTGCTAAAGAGAGGTATTTAAGTTTAGGTATTGATACTGATATAGCTATAGCAGAAACTGATAGGGTTAGAATTGGGCATCCTTGTTGGGCAATAGATAGTGTTGGTGGATATGAAGTTTCTGATCCGTCTGTTAATCCAGCACAGCTAAGCGCTGGTGGAATACAGCCTCCTGAAAGAAAAGAAGGAGGGCCTAGAAATCTTGACGAGCATCTAGGTGATTTACTGGCAGCCTTAAGATTAGTGCCTGGACCAAATGCGGTGTTGGTGCATAACCTTTATGCTGACACTGAAGGAAAATTTGTGGATAGGAATGAAAGAGAGCCAAAACATTTTCAAAAATGGGTTGAATGGGCAAAAGAGAATGAATACCATCTGCATATGAACCCTTCTCCATTTAGGCATAAGATGGCTCAAACTGGATTTACGCTTTCAAGTCCGGATTCAGCTATAAGATATTTTTGGGTAGAAGAATTAAAGGCTACACGAAGGATAGCGCAATATATGGGGGAGTCACAAGGAGCACCATGCGTATTAAATGTATGGATTCCTGATGGCGCTCTCGATGCTCGAGTACAAAGGCATGGACCTAGGGTGCAATTATGGGCTAGTTTGGATGAAGGTTTAAAAGAAAAACACCCCTTAGTTATAGATGCTGTTGAGGGGAAATTATTTGGCTTAGGGTCTGAAAATTATGTTGTTGGTAGCCATCAATTTTATAGTGACTATTCTCTCAGCAGAGGTACTTTGTTATGCATAGATACCGGGCATTTCAATAACTTGACTGATTTGGCGTACCTTGCTGACGTGATTGACCAAGCGTTAGTCCCTCAAGAAAGAAGAGGGATCTTGACCCATATAAGTTATCCCGATAAGTGGGATTCTGATTTTGTAGCTAGGACAACTGATTGGTTGAGGGCAATAACTGATTCTGTCAGAAGAAGCGGACGCAGCCAAGATGTGTGGTATGGCAATGATTATTTCCAACCTGGAGCACACCCAATTGCTATGATTGCTATAGGGGGACGTACTACTAGAAAAGCGCTTCTTTGGTCTAATCTAGATCCGTATAATGTGTTAGCAAGTGCTGAGAACGCTGATTGTGATATGGCAAAATTAGCTATCAGTGAAGAGAGAACAACCCTCCCTTTTGGCGCTGTGTGGGATATGTATTGCCTTAGCCACAATGTCCCGATCGGCATAAGTTACCTTAATGAAGTGGCAGCTTACGAAAGGAATGTAATGGCGAAAAGAGACTAACCTTTTTTCCTTTTAAAACAATAAGCTTATTAAAATAGAATGAGTTCTAAGGCTGTATGAAGATTGTAATTGGGATTAGCAGCAGCATATCATGCTACAAGGTGATTGATCTAATCAGTAGGCTAAAGAAAGATTTTGAGATAGATGTGATAATAACCAAGAATACCCTTAATTTAATTGACAAAAAGGATTTTGAGAATGTTCTTGGTAAAAATATTGCGGTTGAGCTGTTTGACAAGGAATTTGATTATAAGGGTTATTTGAAGAATAATAAGAAAATAAAGCATATATCACTAGCGGATTCTGCTGATTTGTTTTTGATATGCCCTGCAACTGCTAATATTATCGGCAAAATAGCCAATGGGATTGCTGATGATTTGTTGACAACTTCTGTAATGGCAACTAAAGCAGCGGTTGTTATTTGCCCTGCAATGAATACCAATATGTGGGAGAATGAAATTGTGCAGGAGAATGTTAAGAAGCTGATGAGTTCAGGTTATTATTTTGTTGAGCCTGAGTATGGAGAGCTAGCTTGCGGCTATAAAGGTGTTGGAAGATTAGCAGATTTGAACAAGATAATCAATGATATAAAGAATATTTTGGTTAAAAAAGACCAATTGAAAGGAAAAAGAATTCTGGTTACTGCTGGAGCAACTGTTGAAGAAATTGATCCAGTCAGGGTTATAACCAATAAAAGCTCTGGCAAAATGGGCATAATGATAGCGGAAGAAGCTGCTAAAATGGGAGCTGATGTCACATTAATAAGGGGACATACTGATGTTGAGCCAAAAGGAAAAATAAAAGATATTCAAGTTAAGGGGGTTAGCGATTTGTTTGATAATCTTAAAAAAATAATAAGGGATAATGACATTTTGATACATGCTGCTGCTGTAAGTGATTTTAGTGTTGAAAAATCAGACAAAAAAATAAGATCTGATAAAAAAATATCATTAAAATTAAAGCCAACAATAAAGATAATCGATAATATAAAAAAATTAAATAAAAAAATATTTCTGATTGGATTTAAGGCAGAGCATAATGTTTCAGAAAAGCAATTGATTGATAATGCTTACAATAAATTGAAAGAGGCTGATTGTGACTTAATTGTTGCGAATGATGTTGGCAGGAACAAGGTATTCGGCTCTGATAAGAATGAGGGTTATATTATAGATAAAAATAAAAAGATAACTCACTTTGGACTTGCTGATAAAAGAGCTGTTGCGAATAAGATTATTGAGATGATAAAATGACCTCAAAAGCCTTTTGCCCTGGAAATGTAAGCTGCATATTCAGGATAGTAGAGCATAAAAAACCTAAAAAGATGCATTCTTTAGGAGTGGGATTTACTGTAGATAAAGGTGTTACTGTTTCTGTTGAAAGAAACAATATGAATAATTATTTCTTGAACGGAAAAGGGATTAAGGCAATACCTACTGTAGAATCTGTGATAGGTAAATTGACAGATGAACAATTCAAAATAGAAATAAAAACTGAGCTTCCTTTTGGCTGCGGATTTGGGCTTTCAGGAGCTTGTGCATTAGCAACTGCTTATGCGATAAATAAAGAACTTAATTTAAAACAATCAAATAAAAAATTAGCGATTATTGCACATATTGCTGAAGTAGAGAACAGGACTGGATTAGGAGATATTGCAGGAGAGTTTAATGGCGGATTTTTGATAAAATACAGGAAAGGATTTCCTTTGCGCGCTAAAAGGTTAAAGATTGAAGGAGTTGTCTATTACAAGGTATTTGGCGAGCTTGAGACCAAAAAAGTGATAACTGATGAAAGCAAGAAGATAGAGATAAATGAAGCTGGTGACCTGGCGTTAAGAAAGATAAAGAAATTAAGAAAAAGAGAGATTAATCTAGCTAATGTAATAAAGATTTCAAAAGAGTTTGCTTTGAACAGCGGCTTGTTAAGGGATAAGAGAGTTATAAAAACAATCGAAGATATTGAAAAGAATAAGGGCAATGCAAGCATGATAATGTTGGGAAATGCTGTTTTTAGCGATAAGCCATTTAAGGAAGCAAAGAGATTAAGCATTGCAAAAAAAGGTGCTTATCTGTTATGATACCAAAATCACATCCAAGGTATATTTCTTTGAAGATAAGAGATAAGATAGTTGAAGGGGTGGATAAAGGGGTTGCTTCTATCCATGGACTTATTGCACATGGAAGAGGAGAGGCTTTTGATTATCTGATTAAAGAAAGAACGCAGCCATTTGCAAGGAAAGCTATTCAAGCTGCTGCAGCAATGTTGTTATCAGCTAAATATCCAGTGATCTCTGTTAATGGGAATGCTGCTGTTTTATGTGCAAAGGAGTTAGTTCAATTGTCAAAAGCTATTCCAGCTAGATTGGAAGTAAATATATTCCATGCTTCTAAGGAAAGAGAAAGGAAAATCAGGGATTGGTTAGTTAAAAATGGAGCGAAAGAGGTTTTAATGCCAACAAAGTCATTGATTAAATATATTGAGTCTAACAGAAGATATTGCAATCCAAATGGAATTTTCAAAGCAGATGTTGTTTTTGTTCCCTTGGAAGATGGTGATAGGTGCGAAGCTTTGCGCAAGATGGGGAAGAATGTCATTACTATTGATTTAAATCCATTGTCAAGGACTGCAAAGAAAGCTAATGTAACGATTGTTGATAATATAATTAGGGCGATGCCTTTGTTGATAAAAGAGATAAAAAAGATTAATAAGAAACAATTGAAAAATATTATTGAAGATTATGATAATAAAGCGGTTTTGGAAGAAGCTGTTAAGGTTATTCGTTCTGGGGAGGTTGGTTAAAAAGATTAATTTTTGGAGAGAGTTTTAGATACTTATTCTCGGTAGGACCATCTTGCTTCTTATTTGACAATAAAACCGAAAGGTATTTAAACTTGTAGTTTATATATTTAAACTTGGAGTTTAAATGAGGGATATAACAAATAATGAAATGCTCTTTGTATTGAGCATATTCAAGAGTCCGGAAAAAGAGCATAACACCAGCGAAATAGCTAGATTGCTAGGGATTAGCCCTATGGGCGCTCTTAAAATAGCTAGAAGGCTAGAAAATGAGAACATATTGAAATCTAAGGCTATAGGAAAAGCCATAATATATCAACTAAATACCTCCAATGATTATGTAAGAGGTTATATCAAGTTTCTATTAAGGATGGAAGCTGAACAGGCTAATAGTTATGTAAAAGTGTGGATTAACGAACTTAGAAAGATTAAAAGTGCAGATGTTGCCATATTATTTGGATCTATTTTAAGGAAAAAGGAAGTTAATGATGTGGATGTCTTATTGGTGACTGATCAAAAAAGATTCCCAAAATTAAAGAAAGAGGTAGAAAAGATTAATCTTATAAATATAAAGAAATTGCACCCCCTATACCAATCTGAAAAAGATGTGAAAGGGAATATCAAAAAAGGGGACAAAGCATTATTAAATGCTATAAATGGTATTGTTGCTTTTGGTGAAGATAAATTTATCAATTTGATTGAGAAATGAGCCACACAAAAAATAAAGTTGAATGGTGCTTAAAAAAAGCCGAAAGAGAGCTAAAAGGTTCTGACACCCATAGGGGCCTTGTTAAATCTAATCCCAATAAAGAAAAGGCTAAAGAACATATAAGCAAAGCAGAGCATTATCTAGAAGCAACAATTTATCTAAAGGAAGGAAATTTCTCCGACATTAGCGCAAGTACTGTGTTTTATGCAATGTATCACTGTTTATTGGCGATTGCAGCAAAATTTGGCTATAAATCAGGAAACCAAGAATGTACCTTTGCGCTGATTAATAATCTGATTGAAGATAAAAAGATTGATTTTGACAAGAACCTATTAGACAAGATATCAAGCTTTGACGAGAAACAAAGCAAAGAACAGACAACTGTCAAAGTAAGAGAACAATATCAATATGGAACGAGCCTTACTCTCACAGATAACCTCTATGATGAACAGCTTGAATTAGCGAAAAAGATTATTCAAAAAACGAAAGAGCTAGTAGAAGAATGAACAAAATTAAAGAAGGTTATGTATACCCTAACTAAACAATATATTTCAAAACTTCCCTTAAATCCTTTCTATCAATAACAACATCTGCGGTCCTTCTTAATTCTTCGTTTTTTGCATCAAATGCTATCGAAAGGCCTGCGATCTTTGCTATTGTTACATCATTATGATGGTCGCCAATATGGACGCACTGGCTTAAGGGTATCTTTTCCCTCTTCGCAATTATCTTTAAAGCTTCTGCTTTGCCAGCCATATCATATTGTGTGGCTTCTACTTTTGAGATATTTCCTTTTTTGTCAAAATATAGTTTGCTAAGGAATACATCATTGAATATTTTTTTATAGTCTGGAAGCAGAGTATCCAGAAGGATGTTCAAAGAGCCGGAGATTATTGCCAGCTTATACCCTTTTGATTTTAATGTGTTTAATGTTTCAAGCGCTCCTTTCATTAACGTAAGATTTCCTTTTTTTATTGCATCAACAAACTGCTGCTTTGTTATCTTCTTTTCGCACCACAATCCGATATCGTGCTCTGCCCACTCCAGATAGGAGATTTCATTGTTGTAGAATTTATCACGAGCTTTTCTTCGCCTTTCCATGTCAACATTGAAAGCGTTATGGAAAAGCTCCCAGGAATACTCCACATTATCAACTAAAGTGCCATCAACATCGAAACAGATTAACTTGTATTTCATATTTCTTGGATGTTAAGCAAATTATTTAATATTATTGGTTTGCAAACGTGATTTTCAGTTTCTAGTTAATTAAAAATAACATTACCAATAAAAGTTTAAAGCCAAAAGATAATGTTCTATTTTAAAATAAATAGGGCATCCTGTAATTATAAAATTAATGGTGATTATTTATCATTGCAGTGAAAATCCAAGGAGAAAATTCAAGTTGAATTTGAGATTTCAAAAACGATTTTTTAAATAAATGATGATAAAAAAATAAAAATGATTCATTATTACCAACTACTGTCCTAGGTTGCACATACTTTTGTATATTGCAATTAGTAGTAAACCAAAACTAGAAAAATTTATAAATAACCAACAAAACCTTAGTGGTGGTGATAACTATGATAGTTGGATTTAATTTTACAAAAATGAGTGCAGAAAGAGATGAAGGGATAAAAGGCAAGATAAATATTAATAATAATGTATCAATAAAGGATGTTGAAGAGAAGAATCTCGCTTTGGGAAAGGAAAAACAGAACGCTTTGAAGTTCACATTTGAATTCACATCAAAGTATGAGCCAAAATTAGGCAGTATTTTGCTTGGAGGAGATGTTCTTTATATGGCTGACCAGAAGAAAGCAAAAGAGATTCTTGACAGCTGGAAGAAAGATAAAAAGATTCCTAAAGATGTAATGACTGCCATTCTCAATACAATCCTGTCAAAGTGCAATATTCAAGCTTTGATTATAAGCAGGGATATCAATCTGCCGCCTCCAATACCGCTGCCAAAAGTGGAAGCTAATATTGGCGAGTAAATAGCTCGTTCTTTTTTTTATATTATTTCAAAC
>CAZKBD010000052.1:0-13208 GCA_964550945.1 uncultured Methanosarcinales archaeon | reverse complement strand
AACTGACCAGCAATAAGCTAACCAAGTTTATATGGATGCCTGGAACTAGGCCTGTGATTGTGCCTGCTACTATGCCAGCTAACATAGCGATTATAATGTGGCTAAACAATTGTTAAACCCCTTAATCATCAACATAAATAGGCTTTTCTGGAACAAGATATATCATCCAAAATGACAAAGCTGTAATAACTGCTTTTGCAAGGATATTGCTTAACATCATGATAAATAATATATTCAAAGGCAATGTTCCAAAAAAGGCAACTACAGGGAATATTACGCTATCAATGGGGATGGATATTGAGTTTGAGACCACTACCCTTAACCACTGGGGCTTTTTCTTTTCTATACGACTAACCCACCACTGATAGACTTCAGTATCAACTAATTCTGAAACAATTTCTGCAAGGATAGAGGCTATGACTATTCTAGGGATAATCCCAAAAACAAACTCGAATGCTTTTTGGCCTCCAAGAGCAGCCCATGAAGACTCAGGAGGCAGTTTTACTACAAATATAAAATACATGACCATTATTACATTGATTACTCCTGCAAGGATAATGGCTGTTTGAGCTGCTTTTTTTCCAAGCTGCTTATGTATAAGATCTCTCCATGTAAAAGTGAGAGAATAGATTATCCCTGCGTCCATAACAAGTTTACCTAAGACAATCACCTTGACTGCAGCAATATCTGCTGCCATCTGAAGAAATATATAAACGCCTGCCAGGATAATTGTAACTTGAGTCCTAGTTAGTTTTGGCTTGCTGATCAGTTTATGGATAAAAGCTTGCATTAGCTAAAGAGAATAAATAAAGGTATTAAAATGTTGCTATAAAAAAGAAAAAATTAAGCGTTTAGCCTAAATAGTTTCTTGGACAGCAGATAGTTCTTATTTATATGCAATATGCCTGTTGGAATATTCCACTTGAATTTCACTATTAATCTGTCTAAGACTGTATTTACTAAGACATAAGAGCCTGCTATCCCAGCTGCAAACAATAATCTTTCATAAGCCACAACGGGAATTAAAGCTACCCATTGGCCAGCTGTCATGGGGATTGTCCAAATCCATGCTGCCCCTCCTACAGCGTGTGCTGTGAAAGTTGTTCCTAAGCTTTTTAGTAGAACATTAGCGGAATATTTCTTTGGCAACAACTTCACAATAATAGGGATGGTCCAATACAGTGAAAAAAACCACACTTGCCTTCCAATCGGATGAAGCATAAAAGCAGCCATAGCTACTAAAGGCACAATTATGCTGATGCTTTTCTTCTTAGTGCCAAAATAATAAGCTGCAAACAGCATTGGTGTCAGCCTTATAATGTTGATTAATGTAAATGATTTGCCAACCACAAAAAAATCAGTTATCTCAGCGAATAAAACAGCTATTGTTCCAAAAATTGGGCCTAAGAAAGAACCAGCAATCGGGCCAAAGAACTGGAACAAAGTAAAGTATTGGTTGTTAGCTCCAACCACTGCTGAAAAGTTTATTTTATTTCCTATAAACACCATTGCCATAAACACCAATAAGAATACAATTCTTTTTGTTGAAAATATTTTTTTTATTTCCATAGATATCCCCCTCCAAAACCAGTTTCTTTAAGTAATTTAAATAGTTTACTATTTTAGGTTATATTTGAAGATTTGGGTATTATTGTTCTGCATTTGCGCATTAAAATTACTATTTTAAAATAGAAACATTTAAATAAATAAGAAATATTATTTTTCTTGGGGGAGGTTAAGATGATAATAAAATTAAAATCTGTGCTTAAGGGTAATTCTTTGCGAATTGAAAACAAAACAGAGTTAATGGAAGTAATGATCAATGAGGATATATTGAACCCAAGAAATGAGTCAATCGCTCTTGGGTTTAGGAATGAGACTTCTTCTGGAATAGTGGAACTAACGCCTGCTGAGTTTGAAGAAATATATGATACAATTAAGAATAGAATACACCTTATAAAAGGATTTAAAAGATTGTCTGGAAGCGGAGCTATAAACCTGGAGGGTTAGATGTACCGCAGAAAAGCGCTGGGAGCATTTCTAATGCTCATGCTGATTTTCTTTGTTATATTCGTATGGGCATTCTATAAGCTATCCAGGAAAGAGTCGGTTATGGATATCGGGCTTCCATATTACACAGAAGATTATCTGGTGATGTTTTTCTCGTTTGTTTCTATTGTCAAAGCGTTTATAGAGATAATTAAAGTAGAACATAACAAATAACAAAGCTAGCCTATAACCCTTACTCTTTGGCCTATCAGTTCCATCTTACCATTGTATTCTGCCACTTTGCCTATAGCTTCTATGTAATCTCCTTTGCTAAGCCCAACCTTGGTTTTATCGTTAAACAGGACGATAGATGTGCTTTGCGGCTGGGTTATCTCAATTATTGTGACTTTGCTGGTGTTGATCATATTTGTTACAGTGCCTTTAACCTTAACAACCTCATCAAGATTATTTTTGTTAAGCTCATTGATGGTTTTTTCGCTTATTGGGATGCTGCCAGAAATAAAAAATAATAATGCAAGGCCAATGATTGAGCAGATCAGGGCTGTTATCAACAAGGTTTTTTCATTCATCATTTCAAACAAAACACAAACTTTTTTAAATAGTTATGTATAATTTAGAATATATATGGCGCAACTTAAGTTTAAATCAACAAAGGACATCAAGGTCCAGAAAAATATAATAGACCAGGTTATTGGCCAGGATGATGCGGTTGAGGTAATCAAAAAGGCTGCTCTGCAGCACAGGCATGTTCTTTTGATTGGCGCGCCTGGAACAGGAAAATCCATGTTAGGCATTGGTCTAGCAGAGCTAATGCCCAAGGAAAAATTGGTTGATGTGGTTTCATTCCCTAATCCAAATGATGAAAACCAGCCTTTAATCAGGACTGTTCCAGCTGGCAAAGGCAGAGAATTAGTTATGCGCTCTAGAATTGAGGGCATGAATCTTTTCAAAAACCAGAATGTATTCATGTTTATTTTAGTGATATTTGCAATGATTGCTCCGTGGTGGGTTAGGTCTTATTACAATAGTGATGTAATGTTTGCTGCTTTTTTCCTTGGCGGCATGATATTTTTGGCAGCATTTATCATATTCCTTAATTTAGGCAAGAGGATGGATAATAAGACCAAGAATCCCAAGGTAATAGTAGATAACTACAACAAAAAACAAGCGCCTTTTTGGGATGCAACAGGAGCGCATGCTGGCGCTCTTCTTGGCGATGTGCTTCATGATCCTTTCCAAACTTTTTGTCCTTCTCAAGTAATTACAAAAGTAGGAGAGGGTAGCATGACAAATGTCGAGATTGGGCGAGAAATTGACCTCCTATTTTCCAACCATAGCGAGAAAATAGAGAGGCAGAACAATTACCAAGCAATATTTCTTCCAAAAAATGCGCTGTCTGTTCTAGGTGAAACAAACGGTTCAGTTTCTCCAGTTGAAGTTTTATCATGCAACAGATATGATTACAATGGTAAAATGATAAAACTAACAACTTCCGAAAATAAAGAACTTATTGTAACCCCAGAACATAAGATAGCTATCAATAAGAATGGGAAGATTGATTATAGGGAAGCAAGAGATATCAGAGCCGATGATGATGTTATCTCTAAATCAGAGGATGTTATAATTGATGAACAGGATATAATAAATACTTACGATGAAAGACAACAAGAACAATGCAGATTGTATTACAATTATTTGGATATCAAAGCACAAAATCCTACTTGGGGATATAAGAGAATTGCAAAAGCCATGGGTCAGAAAATAGGGAAGACTAGATGGTGGCATGCAAAAAAGCATATCCCTGTTCCAATACAGGCAGCAAACTGGTTAAAAGAAAAAGGATTATTACCATTAAAACTCGATAATCAAAGATTACTCTTAATTACACGAGTTCTCGGAACTACATATGGGGATGGAGGAATCTTTGATAATTTAAATGGCATTTTTTTATCAAGTTCAGAGTTAGAAGCAGTAAAAGAATTTGGGAAAGATATTGAAAACATCTTTGGATTGAATAAGAACTCAAGAGTAATAGAGGGCGGAGAAAAAGGGCATTCGTGGTGTTACCAAAATACTAATAGGAAGGTTATAAGGTTTTTCTTGGCGTTGGGAGCTCCAAGAGGGAATAAATCTTCATTAGAACTTGAAATCCCAGATTGGGTATATTTAAAAGATGAGTTTCAAGATCAATTCTTTGGTTCAATTTTTGGTGGAGAGGTTGGTATTCCTAAAGTCCACGTGAACAAATTTTATCTGAATACGTTTGATATAGCTATAACCGGGACCGAAGACTTGGAAAAAAATCGATACGAATTTATGCATAAAATAAAGGCATTCTTGGGAAGCAAGGGAATTAAAACTACTTCCATCATAAAGAGGAAAACACATACCGAAAAGGTGTACTTGTATAGGCTGTTGATATCGACCAAAATTGATAATTTACTAGTGTTCATAAGGAAAATGAAGGTGAACTACTGTTTTTATAAAAAAGAGAAATTAATTAGCACAATTAATGAATTCTTAAGAATAAAAAGAAGCAGATATGAAGAGTTGCTTGAACGAGGCTATGGGGCAGAGACTTGCATGAAATTATTAAATTTAACGCCAAATTCACTATATGAAATTTTGAACAATAAAAGATTCGTACTAAAAAAAGCTGAAGCATGAAACTCACAAAGCAAAAAGTAATAAAAGTAGAAAAAATCAATTATAAAGGTAAGTTGTACAATGTTACAACTAGTTCTGGAAATGTGATAGTTAACGGCATGTTATGCAAAAACTCAGGAGGCCTAGGAACACCAGCTCATGAAAGGGTTGTAGCTGGAATGATCCACAAAGCAAATCAAGGCGTGTTATTTGTTGATGAGATTGCGACATTAGAGCCTCATACGCAACAAGAGTTATTATCTGCATTGCAAGAGAGAAAATTTTCAATAACTGGACAGAGTGAAAGAAGTGCTGGAGCAATGGTGCATACAGAGCCGGTTCCTTGCGATTTTATTTTGATTGCTGCTGGAAATCTAGAGACAATAAGGCATATGCATCCTGCGCTGAGATCAAGAATAAGGGGGTATGGTTATGAAGTCTATATGAACGAAACAATGATTGACACAGAAGAAAATAGGAATAAGATAGCGATATTTGTTGCGCAAGAAGTTGCTAAGGATAAAAGGATCCCTCCATTTTCAAAGGATGCTGTTGATGATATAATTGAGTTAGCTAGAAGGATGGCAAACAGGAAAGGCCATCTTACTTTAAGGCTAAGGGAACTTGGAGGATTGATCAGGGCAGCAGGAGATTTAGCAAAGGAAAAAGGAGCGAAGACTGTTGAAAAAGAGCATATAAAAGAATCCAAGAAGATTGCTAGAACTTTGGAAAAGCAACTTGCTGACAAATATATTGAAAGGAAAAAAGAATATGAAGTTATTATCACAGAAGGCAATAAAATTGGCAGAGTTAATGGATTAGCTGTTATCGGAGGAGAAGAGGCTTATTCAGGGATAATATTGCCTATTGAAAGCCAAGTAACGCCTGGAGGCAAGGAAAGAGAGATAATAGCAACTGGTAAGCTAGGAGAGATTGCAAAAGAAGCTATAAAGAATGTCTCTGCAATAATAAAAATGTATTTTGGCGAGGATTTAAAGGAAAAATATGATATATATGTGCAGTTTTTACAAACATATGAAGGAGTTGAGGGCGATTCTGCCTCTATTGCTGTTGCAACATCTGTGATATCTGCATTTAAGAACATACCTATAAAGCAGAATACGGCAATGACTGGCTCGTTATCTGTCAGAGGAGATGTATTGCCTATTGGAGGCGTAACATCAAAGGTTGAGGCTGCTATTGAAGCTGGCATTAAGAATATCATTGTTCCTAAATCCAATCTCCAGGATATTATTGTCGAACCGAAAAAATTAGGCAAAGTAAGGATAATAGCGGTTGAAACTATTGGAGAGGTTTTGAAAGAAGCATTAGTATGGAAAGGCAAGGAAGATATATTAAGGAAGATTTTGAAAACAAAATGAAGCAAAAAGAATGCCCGGAATGCGGAAGCGATAAGGTGTTTGCTAAGAAAGAATTGAATCAGATAATCTGCAATGACTGCGGCGCAATAGTTGAGGAGTTTGCGCCAGAAGAAAAGAAGAAATCTAAGAAAGTGCGCAAGCAATAAAAAATGGTAAAAATCCATGGAATCGCTTATCTGATTATTGGTTGCTTAGTAGCAGCTGCTTCTTATTACATTGATAAACAGAAATTAGTATTGTTTATTTATGCTGGTTTAGTGTTAATTATGGTTGGCATCTTTAAATTAATATTTGCAGCAATGTCCAAAGAGAGAGTTGTCAAGCAGAAACAACCTGCTGCTCAGGGGCATCATCAGAGATTTTGCCCATTTTGTGGAGCTCAAATTAATTATGAAGGAGATTATTGCCACTTCTGTGGCGCAAGGATTAGATGATAATAAAAAGAAAGAGAAAAAAAGGATTAACAAGAACAGCTGCCAACACCATTCCTACATAACTGCCCATTAGCATCAATGCACGCCTTTGCATAACCTGATCCTGCTAATTTGCTTATTGTTAATCCATCTATGCCTAATTCAGCTATATCTGATCCAGTACCATCTACTTTACTGATTGTAATTTTAGTATAATCTATTAAAGTTTCCTTTCCCCAAGTTCCATCTCTGAATCGGATATTATGTGGAGTTAAGTACAAGACCTTTGTTGAAGAATCATAGTAGTCAGTCAAATAAACGCAAGGACCGTTATAGGTGTAATAGTCACCACAGTCAGCATTAAAAAATACTCTTTTATTTTGTGTAGCCGTAGTTTTAGCAGAAAAACTGCCATCCCAGATTATACCCCCTCCTTTAACTTCCAACTTTGCTGTTGGAGGGGTTGTTGTTCCAATTCCAACATTATTATTCGTAGAAGTCACTCCACTTGATTCTGTCCAGCCAGCAGAACCGCTACTTCCTCCACTTCCAATGCATCCGTTTTTATCACAAATCGTTCCTGAAGATGTTATGTTCCCGGTCGTTATGTTCCCATTAACATCCAACTTTGCTGCTGGAGTTGTTGTTCCAATCCCAACATTACCATTAGATGTAAACGTCATTAAGGTAGTAGATGGTGATCCATATCCTAACAGAAGTTTATTTGAATTGTCATTAGTTTTATATAACCACCATATCGGAATTCCTGCTGATGCCCATTGAACACCAGCTACTCTTTCAGCTGCAGAATTAACACGAACATATGCTGGTCCTGCGTAATTATTGCTTCCTACTTCTAAAAGCGCAGCTGGAGAAGTTGTCCCTATACCTACCTTCCCAGACGGCACAACAAGATTACCAGTCACTGTATCAGTGCCTGCAATGGGAGTATTTGGGTTATATGCTTGCCCTGCTAAATCAGCCTGCCCAAATTCAGCAGCAGCACCAGAACTAGTGCTTCCTCTTCCAACAAAAAAGCTTACAATTGCAACAATCGCAACAACAGCAACAATAGAAATAATCGCCAAAACATGATGCTTGTCATGTCTCATTTTTTTACCTTCCATTTTAACACCTCTTGTTTAGGGAATAAATATCCCTTTTATCACACACTCTATTTTAGGGTATATATATAGTTGTTATTGAAAGTATAGTTTAGAAAATATAGTTAGTATGATACAAATAACAGAGTAATAATATGATAACATTATACCAACATAATGGCTGAACTAAGCTAGAAACTGCAAAGGATCAGTAGGCATAATTTTTTTGGATTAGCCATTTCCATAACGGCATAAATTTTATCTTTCCCTTAAATCCAAACCATTCCATCTCTTCTTGAGCTTCATAATCCTCAGTCAATATTAGTAGATTATCGCATTTAGTTTCATCTTTTGCTTTTAAAAGCGCCCTAATCTCCCTATCTTTAGTTTTTGGATTATCAATGTTAAAGCACACCTGTATTAGTTGTACTACTTTAATCCCTTTTTTGACTGCAAAATCCACTTCTTCATGGCCTGTATTCTTCCAATAGTATATATCAATATCTGAATCCCGGGCCTTTATCCTCATAAGCTCTATTGCAACTACATTCTCATATATCCTTCCTATATCATCACTAAACCTTAGCCCTATACTATGGATTATCCCTGTGTCTATTGCGTATACCTTTTTCTCGCTCTTTTCTATTTCCTGCGGCTTGAAAGAGAACCTATCAATCAAGAATATAAGGTAAGCCTCTTCTAAATAAGACAAATAATTTTTTACTGTGTGTTCGCTTCCTAAATTGAATTGATTCTTTAATTTGTTGTAGCTTATTGGTTTGGAAGGGTTGCTAAGGACAGCTATTGAGATCTCCTTAAAAGTCCGTTTGTAGGATATGTCATGCCTATTGATTATATCCCTATCTATCAATTTGCTGTATAAATTCCGAATATACAGCTTAGGGTCCTCACTATCTGCAACTATTTCAGGGAAACCCCCTAAATCCAAATAATTTTTTAACTCTCTTTTTAGAAGGCTTATTCCTTTTGTTGTTTTTATATCCTCATTGAATTGCGATGCTTTTAAGTACTCCCTGAAGCTGAATGGAAACAGCTCAATTGTTAAATGCCTTCCGGTGAGGTGTGTTGCAAGCTCTTTAGAAAGCAGCTTAGAATTGCTTCCAGTAATAAATATGTTAAATCCAGCCCTATGAAGGCGGTTTACGAATAATTCCCAGTTATCCAGGTTTTGTACCTCGTCAAGGAATATATACTTCAAATCTTTTCCGTATATATCATAGAAAGAAGAGAGTACATCATCTGTATTCACATTTGAAATGCGGTCATCATCAAAATTCATATACGCGAAATTCTTGTCTTTTAATAAAAGGTAAATTAATACGGATTTGCCTGACCTTCTTATTCCGCTTATTACCTTAATCAGCCTTGAGTTAATGGCTTTCTTGAATACGGCTTCTATCTCCCTAGGCATTATTCTTTTGTTTTTTAATCCGTCTTCTAATTCCTGCCTTTGATCTCTCAATAATCTGGTTAAATCAGCCATAAATAGCTGTAATTTGCCCATATTTATAAATTTTTCGCATTACAAGTGCGAAAAATTAGCTATTTTTACGCAGTGATGGTTTTTGGCTGGTATGTTCCTTTCGAGCTTCATAATGGGAATATTTATGCCCTTATCTTTTGGAGAGGAAGATTGATGAAGCTTGAAGAGGCTCCAAAGGCACTAAACAAGAAATATTATAATAGATATAGGGGCAAGACCCTTAAAGAGTATGAATGGACTTTGCTCAAAAAATATTTGCAAAACCAAATAACCTGCCTTGATAAAGAGTTTAAGAAAGGAATTAGAAAAAAGATTTAAATAAGCAAGTATTCATTGATGTAAGAATGGCAATATTCAAGGATATTTTAAGCGCGAATGAATCTTTATTTAAGAATGACCTTGCTCTAGACTACAATTTTATTCCTAAACTGATCCCTTATAGAGAGGCTCAACAGAAGTATGTCGCTAATTGCATAAAGCCCTTGCTTCAGCAAAGGAATGGAAAGAATATTTTTATCCATGGAAAGCCAGGCATTGGAAAAACTGTTGCATGCAAGCATATATTTAATGAGCTGGAAGAAACGACAGAAGATGTAATTCCTATATATATAAATTGCTGGCAAAAGAATACTAGTTATAAGATAATTCTTGAGATCTGCGATGCTGTTGGATACAAGTTTACATTAAATAAAAGCACCGAAGATTTGTTTGAGGTTGTGAAGCAAATGCTTAACAAGAAAGCTGCTGTATTCTGTTTTGACGAGATTGATAAATTGCAGGATTTTGATTTTATGTACACTATTCTTGAGGAAATTTACAGGAAATCTATAATCTTGATAACAAATTATAAAGGTTATATTGATGAATTAGACCACAGGATTAAATCAAGGCTGACTGCTGAGCTGCTTGAGTTTAAGCCTTATGATGCAAAGGAAACCAAAGGGATATTGAAGCAGAGAAGGGATTATGCTTTTGTTCCCGGAGTGTGGGAAGATGATGCCTTTGAGCTGGTTGCCAACAAGGCAGCAGAGCTGGAAGACATAAGAGCTGGCCTTTATTTGATGAGGGAATCTGGCTTAGCGGCTGAGAATAAAAGCTCTAAAAAGATAAATATAGAGTATGCAAAAGAAGCCATCAATAAACTGGATGAGTTCAGCATTAAAAAATCAACTGATTTAGAGGAAGATGAGAATTTCATTCTAGGCATTGTAAGAGAAAATCCTGATTCGAAGATAGGTGATTTGTATAAATTGTACCAGGAAAAAGGAGGGACTTCTACTTATAAGACATTCCAGAGGAAGATTAACAAGCTTAATATGAATAATTTTGTGACTGTTGAAAAATTGGCTGGCGGAAAAGAAGGGAAAACTACAATTGTTGGATGCTCTAAAACGAAGAAATTGACTGAATTTTGATAATTAAACTGAGGGTTATTGCTTACAAGCTTTCGGAAACTTAAAATCCTGTATTCTGCCTTTCTTTATGTCTTCTAGACTTTCAACTAAATCTTTTAGAAATCTGTTGTTTTCTTTCAATTCTTTCTTAAAATCTGCATGTTTCATGTTTCATACGTCTATCTATGTCTATCAGTTCAAAGCAAACTTTGTCCATTAATTTTTGCCTTTCATCCAAAAGCTCTTTTATTTCTTTTTCCATGTTATGATATTAATAATACCTATTGAATATATAAACTTTTTGGATTATTTTTTGCAAATTGAGTCGATATCTTCTTTAAGGGTTTTTATGTTTTCCAATATTGAATCAATTATTTCCTGCTGGTTTTTCTTATCAGAGATGCTAACCAATAAAACAATAACTTTTTTTTCATAAACTAAGTAATAGAGCCGATAATCTTGATATTTTAATTCTCTAAACCAATCATACACTTTTATCTTATCCCCGATTTCCAAAGGCCTTATCCTCACCTCTTCCAGCTTTTTAACAAAAACTGCTTGAACTTCACGAGGTAATTTTTTAAACAACTTGCTGAACTTTTTAGTTTCTTTTATTTCATAAACCATTGCAATACAAATAAAGTGTAACGCCTATTTAAATGTAGATGTTTGGGTAGGACCTAATAAGAAATTAAACACTGTTTTGCGTATTCCAAAATTTTCCTTTGGTAACTTCCGCTTTGACTTAAAATGAGCTTAAAATGATTCTTTTGCACTTTAACACAAAGAGATTGATATAGTGTTAGGTGTGGTTTTAGTTTAATAATAATAAAAATAATATTGACAACATAAGTATAAAGTCAAAAAATAAGATTTAATTTTAAAATAAAGGCTATCTTCCATAATTTTAAAATCAATGGCAGATTATTAACCATTAAAAAATACAAATTAATAATAAAAATAATTAATTATTACCAGCTGCTCTCCAAAGCGAACAATACTTCGTAGATTAATAGTTAGCCAAAATATTACTCGCTGCCAAACCATTACATAATTATTTTAGAAAGAGCCCTTTTTCTTCAAGGATATTTCTTACAATTTGAATGTCCGTGTATGGTGGAGATAAAAGAACAATAAACTCCTCAGATAATTTACTTAATTCGTCTACATAGCCCTCATAAGGGTCAGACAATTCATATGCCTTGAAATTACATACTAACACTTTTTTTCTAGCTGTACTAACTTCATTCATTGTATGTGCAACATCTAGGGTCTTTTTAATTGTATTACATGCAGAACCCAAAATTAAACCGTCAATATTCTTGTCTGCAAGAATTTGTTTAGTTCTTTCTGGAGTTGATCTTCCACCATATATAAAGAAACATTGAGTATCATTCCCATATTTTTGATTTAAAAAATTTCTCATTTCAGAGATACAGGCAGATATTAATCCTGGTTGAGGAGGAGGCATATCATCTCTTCCACTTCCTCTTGAACCCCACTTTGGCTCATATCCGACTATAATTTTCTTTATAAAATCATTAGGAATACCATTAAAAATAATCTCACATTTTTCTTTCATCAATAATGATACTTCCTCTGGTTTGTTGTTCTCAAATTCATCCCAGCTTTCACCAATCAAAATCACTATTTTTTTTAGAGAAATTTTTCCATCTATAATAGATTTTAGTTTCTTATGTATTGTTTCTGTATTATCTCCTACTTCAGAATGACCAAGTATTACTCCTTGTGAACCTGCCTTCAGAATATGGTTTGCACTAATTTCTCCTGTTCTTGCAAATTTATCTAATCCATCTCCTTTAAAAATTTCAAAATTTTGAGCTACTACTCCTATGTTTACCATTACTATTTTAATATGAATATCTAATATTTAAAAGCTTCTACGAAGATGGGCTCTTTGTGTTATTTGTGCTTCTAACATTTGGCGGTTCCGTCATACCTCTTTCCCCTTACTTTGTAGAGGTCGGTTCGGCTAGCAGGCATTGCCAATATTATCAATACCTAACACTAAAAGAATTAAACTCGTTCTTTGGCTCTTGGTATTCTATCTTAACATCAGTTACTTCAGCTGAATCTGGGCCTTTTTTGCAGAATGCTATAAGTTGATTTAGTTTATCTTCAGGGCCTTCTGCGATTACTTCAACATCTCCATTAGGCGTGTTTCTAACAAAGCCTTTCAGGCCTAGTTTATTAGCTTCTATATTTGTGTGATGCCTAAAGAAAACTCCCTGGACACGGCCTGAGATTATCAGATGGATGCATTTCATTAAGCTAAAGAAAGTAGAGATATTTTAATATCTTTTGGTCACTGGACAGCCTAAAATGTCCAATGGCTGCAAGGCTTGTAAGCTGAAAATTCTTGGGTTTTAGGCTTTTTTACACTGTCATTGGACACTGGACATTCTTGCGCGTAGGGTATTTAAACTGGAAATTCTTAATATGTTTTACAATGAAAAAAGAAAATAAAAAAGAGGAAATTGAAACCAGCATTTATCCGGAGCTCATCAACAAAGTCGAGTTTATGAGGCAGATGGGCATTAATGCTAATAACTGAATTAGGCAGGGCAAATTCTTTGAAACCCCCTGCTCTGCCTATTTTTTAAAAAATGAGGTGATTAAAATCGATTTGAGCCATGAAACAATACAGGATCTTTTTCATAAGCAGATAAAAGAGCTGACAATGAGAACCTGCAAATTAGATACCTTTGACTACCAGTTTAGCGACCAGTGGTTTA
>CAZKBD010000051.1:0-13332 GCA_964550945.1 uncultured Methanosarcinales archaeon | reverse complement strand
TTTTTTTTATCCTTTCCAGTTCTTTTTTGTCTTCTGATTTAATTATCTTGATCATTTTCTTGCTTTTTGGTTGTCATACAAAGTGTTGTTTACCTGCGATAGTAGTTGGTTAATCATTATTTATTTTTTATAACTATCAATTTAAAGTTATTCTTCAATTTTTATATTCAAAATAGGTTTTTAACCGTTGATTTTCACTGCAATGTGTCGGAAATCAAAGATTTCTGAGCACACTCAAAAATCTTCGATTTTTGATGGTTAATAATCACCATTGATTTTAAAATTACGGATGACTGTTAGTATCTTAAAATTGAACTTTTATCTTTTGACTTTAATTTTTATTGGTTGTAATATCATTTTATTATTAACTACTGAAAGCCACTCTTGATTCTCTATAAAATAATCTTATTTAGCGGATACTCAACAATCCCCTGGGCTCCTGCATCTTTTAATCTAGGGATTATGTCTCTTACTATCTTTTCATCAATTATTGTGTCAACATCCACCCAGTTTTTGTCGCTGAGCTCTGCAATTGTCGGCTTTTGCAATGCAGGCAATATGTTAAGGATCTTGCTCACATTGTCTTTTTTTACATTCATCTTCAAGCCAACCTTGCTTGCAGCGTTTATCGCGCCTTGAAGCAGCATGTTTATCTGCTCAATCTTCTTTCTTTTTGATGGATTATTCCATGATTGCTTGTTGGCAATAAGCTTAGTGGTGGATTCTAATATTGTCTCAATGATTTTCAGATTGTTTGCCCTTAGCGAAGATCCTGTTTCTGTAATCTCTACTATCGCATCTGCTAATCTTGGAGGCTTTACTTCTGTCGCGCCCCATGAAAACTCAACATCAGCTTTGACATTGTTTTTTTTCAGATAGCTGCTTGTTAGATTGACAGCTTCTGTCGCAATTCTTTTGTTTTGTAAATCCTTGACTGATTTGATCCTGCTGTCGTTTGGAACAGCTAAAACCCATTTCACTTTTCCAAAGCCTTGTTTTGAATAAATTAAATCGCTAACTTCAATAACATCTGAGCTGTTTTCCATTATCCAGTCTTTTCCTGTGATACCACAGTCTAAAACGCCATCTTCGACATAGCGGGACATCTCCTGAGCCCTAATCAGCATGCATTCAACCTCATCGTCATCAATTCTCGGAAAATAGCTTCTTCCATCTGCAGATATGTTAAATCCCGCTTTAGCGAATATCCTGAATGTATTTTCCTGCAAGCTTCCTTTTGGCAGCCCTAATTTTAACTTCATTTTTTGTAAACCTCCTCTGGATTGAAAATTTTTTTGCTTTTGATTTTGCCGGTGATATTTCGGTAAAAGCATGTTTTGTAGCCAGTATGGCAAGCTGCATCTCCAACCTGCTTTATTTTTAATAATATGGTGTCATTATCGCAATCAACTAGTATCTCTTTTACTTCCTGTATGTTTTTAGATTGTTCGCCTTTCATCCAAAGCATGTTTCTTGACCTGCTGTAATACCATGCTTTTTTTGTTTTTATGGTTTTGTCTAATGCGTCTTTGTTCATGAATGCCAGCATCAGCACTTCATCTGTTTTGTAGTCTTGCGCAATAGCTGGAACCAGCCCATTTAATTTTTTGAAGTCAATTTGCATCATTTTATTAAGATAGGTATATGTTTAATAATTAATTTTACCCGCAGTATTGCGGTTTTTGATATGATAAAAACAGGAAGCCGTACTATTAGGGTGTCATTCCATCGGCACTGTTGACCATAATGTCCATTCATTAGATGGAGAATAAGCTCCAAAGACGAAATAAGGGGGCTTGTTTTGTCCAAAGTAGGAATACTGAACCTCAGTCCATGTTTGAGGAGCGCCAGCTCTCGCTCCAACACCATAGATTGGAGAACCAAAATAACGCCATGCTTTCATCAATCCATGGAAATCAGAGACATCTGTTGAAGCATCTGCTCCAGGCTCTACTGTAAAAGCTTTGTCATAACCATGTTTTTTCAATACTTTTACTATTTCATTTACAGGAGTTGTTCCCTGGCCAGGCGCTAGATGGTCATCCTGGTAGCCGAAATTGTCTGTCAAATGAACATTTCCAATCATCTTGTTTTTTGCTAAGTCATCTACCTGCTCAAGCAACCAATTTTTGAATGCAGCATCATTTTCCTGCAAGGTTTTGCTGGGGTCATTCTGCCAGTATTTGCGCCAAATATTAAGATGGCCTGTATCTAATGTAGCTTTAATGTGGGTTTCTGCTCTTTTTCTTGCGTCTTCTTCAGGCATTCCCCTATAATAAGGGTTTTGTATCAGTTTCATCTGCCCAACCTGGTCTCTTGTGCATAGGCCTTTTCTTTCTTCTTCCCAACCCCATCTTCTTCCAGCTGGGTCTTTAATCATATTATGAGATAATCTTGCGACCATCTCTTCTCTTGATTTTTCTATTAATGTTTTTAGCTCCTGCGGATGGCCCCCATATCTCTCTGGGAATATATTTTCCATTGTAATCATAACTGGATTGTTCTTATTAATAGTGCAGTCCATTGCATGAATTCCAGCTTCTGCATAGCTTTTGATCGCTTCTCTAATTGCATATTTATCCGCATTTACTAAATGCTCTTGCGTTTCATGGCTGTCTTCTGCCTGTAATTCCTGGGATGCAGATGCTTGGCGCGCGAATTCAAGCGCCCTTTCAGTCCTCTTTAGATTCTCTTTCAGGATTTCAGTGGGTTTTTTCACATCAGGCGGGATAAGTTCGCCGACAGCGCTGCCAAATATGGGGTCTCTTTTCATTAGTTTCCAAAGTTCGTCTTTAGGAGTAGACTCTTCTATTTTCTTATAAAAATCAACAGCTTTTCTTAATTTTTTTATTTGCTCTAATTCACTATCTGTCTGGTGCCCATACTGCAATGCCCATCCTCTTGAATGCCCTTCATTTGTTTCTAATGTTGATCTCAGATAAACTTCGTCTGGCGTATACTTTTCAGATGGGTCTAATTCCCCAACTTTAACCTTTTTCCTCCACGCAAGCCATTCATTTCTTCTTTGGGTTTCCTGAAGGATTCTGTTCCAATCATATAATTCATTCTCAAACCTTCCTGTTTTGTCATTGTATACTGGAACCCTTCCTTTTTCTGGGCTGAACCATGACTCTTTTGGGATCACTCTTCCCATATAGTCAACATAATCATCATCATGGACATTGCTTAACTCAATATGTTTTTCGTTTATGTCTGTTCCGGTTAATGAATTTATGTACTTTTTATAATACCCTGCGGTTAACCATCTTGGCCTTGCGATCCTTACATTTTTTCTAACCTGCTGCATTACCTGGCCAGACCTTTCATCTACTACCCTCATCCTAGCAACGCCTGGCTCTTCTTCAAAATGCCTAAATAGTTTGCCTTCCTGCGCCCATGGCTGCTCTGATATTGGACGATCAACCTCACCAGTATGCACAACAACAGAGCCCCCTCCTGCAGTATCTCTTGCAAACTCTATTGCTCTTTTGATTTCATCAACAGCCTGCTTCCTCATCTCTCTTTGGAACCATACATTATAAGGATTATCTCCAGTAAATCCGCTTAGGCCCATAATCCCATAGCTTGCGTGTGTCGTGAATTTCACTTCATTAATAGCTCCTAATTCTCTTATCGCCTGCCTTTGCTCTTCTCCATACATCTCTGGCGTTTGCGCCTGCCTTTGCCCTCGCACAGCGCCTGGAAAGCCAATCTCGATATTGCCTGCTCCTGACCTTATTTTTGCATAAATCCCAGAGACATTTTGAGCAGAGATTCCCATTGGCACAGACATTCCAATATCTTTGATGCCTATTCCAACAGGCCTAAGATCTTCTGATGCATCTTTTCCATAGAATTCCGGATCCATGGCACTAACATAATCAACCATCGGATGGTAGCCAGAGTAAAATCGCATTTTACAGCCTTTATTTTGAGTATACTTTTCTTAAGTGATTGACAGCATTATCTAATTCTGTTCCTACATTCTGCTTTGGCCACCCATTTTGCACTAGCGCCTGCCGGATTTCGTTTTTGTCAAGCCCATTGTCAAATGCCTTGTGGATGTAGCCCCTTATAGCGCCTTGATCAGATTCTTTGTCTTCGCTGTTTTCATAGAACTTTTTCAGATGCTTAACAGAATTGCCCAGCTCTGCTTCTACTGTCTGTTTTGGCC
Organism: uncultured Methanosarcinales archaeon; assembly: GCA_964550945.1. GTDB lineage: Archaea > Nanobdellota > Nanobdellia > Woesearchaeales > CAZKBD01 > CAZKBD01. The sequence continues at coordinate 9,158 of CAZKBD010000051.1, read as the reverse complement.
ATCCTTTTTTTATCAGGACAGACTTAATCTCGTTCCTGTCATAACCTTTGTCAAATGCAGTATGGATATAAGTGCCGATCGCTGTTTTTTGGGATGCTTCTGTCTTGTATTTATCGCCTTCAAAATTGCTTATGTCACCTTCAAGCTTGTAAATGTTTGCCCTTTCAGTTACTAGGCTTGCTTTTAGCTTCTTAAGGTCTGACATCATCAGTATCATATATACTACATTTGTTATCAATATACAAATGATGATAACTAAAGAAATGAATAACGCCTCCACTAACGGAATGTTCTGCCCAAATACTATCATTTTTATCGCCTCTTTTTTATTTTCTTAACTTAAATCAAGATCATGATAGCTTTCAGCAACCTTTTCTCCATTTTTGTATAAAGTTGCATGAATCCTATATTTTTTATTTTGGTAACCATCTAATGAATGAGGGATGTCTTTGCTGAACTTGCCTTTGGATTGGACATCAAAAACACCCTCATATTCGACATACATTGTCCTTTCAGTGCCATCATCTATGTTATATTCTATCTCTAATTTATCAAGCTTATTGCCCGGGTTGTTAATATAGGTATGCAATATGACATCTTCTCCTGGCGTGTATTTTTTTTCAACCTTAGGTATAACGTAAAACTCAAACTTTTCTGGAACTGGTGGCTGCACTACAGCAGGCGGTTCTGCGACTGGAGTTGCTGGCTTTTTATATTCGCAGCCTTTTACTTCAGAAGGCTTTGGAGGCATGTTTATATTAGCAGTATATTCGCAGCTGACAGCAATGCAAACACGATATTGCAGGCTAGAAGGCTGGCATTCTCCCCAATTACCGCACTGCCAAGATCCTTCACATGAGCTTCCTCTTATTAAATCTTGGCCACCACCACCTGATGAGGTTCTATCTTGTTCAGCAGCTATCTCCTCAGTTAGATCCATTCCAAGGTAGGGGATTGTAACAGTGTACTCTCCTGCTGAAAATTCTCCTGATGGCATAAGCACGAAGTTTTCAATCTTGTAGCCTGAATTGGATGTGTCCTGGGATTCCCTGGCAACAAAGCCAAGTGTTGCTGACTGGTCCTGCACTCCTAGGAATATGTTGGATACAGCATATCCAGTTATTGTCTCGTTTTGCCTGATAGACACTAATGTAGCTATAACTAAGATAACCAGAAACACTGCTAAGCAATTGAAAACTGTGTTTTGCATTTTAGACTGGATCATCTTATCTTTTGTTCAATAATGTCTAGCCTTTGCTTTAGGGCTTGGTTTTGTAATTTTAGCATTAACTCGCAATGCCTGCCTTCCTGATAATAAATCAATTTTTTCATTTTGTTATGGGGAGATTTGCCTGTTTTTTTGCTATCTCCCAATACCCTCCTCTGTCTGGGCCAACTCGTTTAATCAGGCCCTTTTTCTTGAGAGCATTCAACTGATATTTTATGCCATCTTCGGTTATGCCTGATATTGAGGCTAATTCAACCCTCGATATATGAGGATTCAACCTTATTGCATCAAGAACTTTCTGGGTAGTTTTCTGGGGGGTTTTCTGGGGGGTCATTGCTTTTTTTGTTTCCAAAAGCTTTAAATAGTAATCAGTGCTTTTAGTATTTAGTGATGTTAACATGACTGAACTAAAAGTTGAAATACCTGAGGAATTGAAAGAGTTAGAATCTGCATCTGGAATAAATTGGCAGCTAGCAGTGGAGAAAAGACTAAAAGAGGAGTTTGAAGAGCTAGCAAAGATCAAAAGAATTGCAGCTAAATCTGAATTGACTGAAAAACAGGCTAAGGAGCTAGCTGATGACGTAAATTTATCGTTAGCTAAAAAATATACAAGATTATTAAAAGGAAGATAGGAGATGTTATTGGTCGTTGATGTGAATGTTGTGTTTTCAGCCTTGGTTAAAAGAGGCATACCCTTTGAGGTGTTTGAATCTAATAAGGTATTTGCGGTTTTTGAATTTATTGCTCCTGAATTTCTATTTTCTGAACTTGACCAAAAGGAGGGTAAGCTATTGTCAGAAACTAAACTAACAAAAGAAGATCTATCGAGTGTTCTTTCATTTATTAAAGGGGAAATAAGCATTATTCCTTCTTCTGAGTTTTTAGATAAGCTTCCAGAAGCGATTGAACTGAATTCTAAAGACTCGCCATATTTAGCTTTGGCATTAAAACTTAATTGCCCCATACTTTCAGGGGATAAGGGGCTTAAGGAACAAACAAAGGTTAAGGTTTTGTCGCCGTCAGAAGCGTTGTCATTAATATACAGATCAGAATAATTATTCGAAGCCCTTAATAATTCTCTGTCTTTGTTTTCTTGATTCATTTTTTTGGATATGCTCCAGATTTCTTTATCTATTGAGCCCGAATAGCTTTCCTTGAACTCTACATTATATCCTTCCCCTTCCTGCAAAATGAATTTGAGCTCTTGTTCTTTCATTTTTTTATTAAGTTTTTTGGCGTATCTGTTTAATCATCGTGTTAATTCCTGCTCTATCTTATCGAGCCTTTGCTTCAGGGCTTGGTTTTCTTGCTCTAATCCTTTTAGGTCACCATTTAATTGCTCGATGTATACATGCGCTTTTTCTAATTCTTCAAGCATTCCCTTATTCTGCTCTCCGATGTTAACAATATCCTGGCCACTTTCATCCTTCATTGCCTTTGGAACTGCTTTTAAGTGCTTGTTATTCCACATATAGTCAGAATGTTCTTCGATTGATTCTAGGCTGTAATTGTCTTCAAAGACATAATCTGCATGTAATAATGCGCCTCTTTGGTAAATTGTTCCATTGACGTCTAACTTTCCTAATGGGCTTCCTGTACCAATCCCTATATTCCCACTAGTGCCGTTGATATACACTATATATGTTCTTCCACCTACCCAGTTGCCAAGGTTAGCATAACTATTAGAATAAACTGCAAGGCTTGAGGTGTTTACTATGTCTATCCATGTTCCAATGCTTCCTGTCATAATCGCTAGCCCATTGTTTTTGTTTCCTGCATCATTCCTTATCCTTAGCCCTTGGGCATTTGTTGTGTTCATGTCAAGCAAGAATGCAGGATCTTTTGTTCCTAGCCCTATATGGCCTGTCGATCCTTCCATGAATAAAGCTGACTCATTATTACAGGTTACTAGCGCTATATTCCCAGTAGCAGCTGAACAACCACCTCCTTTAAAGTTTAGGTTGCCTATCTGGTCTGTACCTAAACGACTAGGCTGGTCATATATTTCAGAGCCAAAGAGACGTATACTCGATTCTCCAGTTAGCTTAAGAGTGGCCTTGCCATCAGCAGTTGCGTTTCCAATCTCTAAATCAGATTCTGGGGTTGTTGTTCCTATTCCTACATTGCCACCCATGATTACCATTACATTATTCTGAGAAACTGTCCTTGCTGTAGTATCTAATCCTATTCCTACTGAGTTTATTCCTGACACAGTTATTGCTTGTCCCATTGCTGTTGCAGCTGTTCCTGTTGCTTGGGTATTGAATCCCATTGCTGTTGCATACATTTGTGTTGCTTGTGTGTTGTATCCCATTGCTGTTGCTGCTGTTCCTGTTGCTCGGGTACCTCTTCCCATTGCTGTTGCATCGTTTGCTGTTGCGCTTGTGTTGTATCCCATTGCTGTCGAGGATGCCATTGATGCTGTTGTTTGGTATCCCATTGCTGTTGCATAGTTTCCTGTTGCTCGGGTACTGTATCCCATTGCTGTCGCAGCACTTCCTGCGTCTGCTGTTGTATTATATCCCATTGCTGTTGTGTAAAATCCTGATGCTGTTGTTTGGTATCCCATTGCTGTTGCATAGTTTACTGTTGCGCTTGTGTCGTATCCCATTGCTGTCGAATAACTTCCTGTTGCGTTTGTTAACTTTCCCATTGCTGTTGAACTTACCCCTAATGCGTTTGTGTTCTCTCCCATTGCAACTGAGGACATTCCTATTGCTTGTGTGTTGCTTCCCATAGCTATTGAATACATTCCTGATGATTGTGCACCCCATCCCATTGCTGTTGATGCTTGTCCTGTTGCTTGTGCACCGTTTCCCATTGCTACTGCATAATCTCCACTCGCATTATTAGATGAGCTTCCAATTGTTGCTGCTCCACCTTGCCCAGCTGCAGTTTCAACATCCAATTTTGCTCCTGGGCTTGCTGTTCCTATTCCTACCTTTCCAGAGCCATCAATAACTAGCCTGTTGTCTGTTCCATTAGTCCTGAATCTCAGCAAATCACCATTCATGTTATAATATATACCTCCTTTATTGCCATTACTGGAGAAAATATAGCCACTTATACCAGTGGAATTACTAATCAATTGTATTATCTCTCCTCCACCAGTAACATTCTCACCAATAGACAAAGAGTAAGTAGGATTGCTATTTCTAATCCCTACTCTGCCAGCAACAGTCAAATTTGCGTTATTGGATATGTTTAAATTTCCAGTCATTGTATCTCCTGTTGTGTTGACCCAATTGTCTGTTGTTGCATTCATAAATGCGCTTGCATGCTGGCCATCAACAGTATCAGCATTAGTTGCATAAGGCGCAATCACACTTCCTCCGTTTAGTGATAATGTAATATTATTTCCAGATATCCCTAATGTTTGTATTTCGTTTGTTGTTGAATTGTCTGCATCATTGACATTATCTGTTCCACAAGCATGGCCAAGAATTGCAGTGCAGTTTGCGTTTAGTGTTACATCTCCTGATGTTCCACCACCACTAAGCCCTGTTCCCGCAATTACTCCTGTTATATCTCCTGTTCCTGTGCCTAAATTGCTGAGGCATTTTCCACTTGTTGTGCAGACTTCTGTGGCATTTACTGTTCCATTAACTTCTAGTTTTACATTTGGTGTTGTTGTCCCTATTCCAACTTTGCCATCACTTTTCAAAGTAAATACTTGTCCACCAGAATTAGATGCGCTTATTATATTGCCTGTACCAGACTGCCTGACTGTTAAAACTGTCGAATTAAAATCTCCTATGTTTTTTTGCCATACATTAAGAACACTACCTGAACCTCCAGATTCATCTTTCTCAAAATATCCTGCTGTTGCAGTGAGTCCAAACGCCTCTCCATGAATTGCAGTACCCTCTGAAATTGCGTATACGCCTGTAGTCCCTATACCAGACCCCCTGAACCAACCGCCAGCTGTTGTACCATAAGCCATAATTCCATAATTTTTGCCAGTTGAGTAAATGCTGGCAAATGTCTCCCCATCACCGCCTACTGATAATGTAGAATTTGGGTTTGCTGTTCCTATTCCGACTCTGTTGTTTGTTGAATCTACATATAATGTGTTTGTATCTACTGTTAGTCCTGCTGTTGTTATATTTGCTGTTGTTGTGTTTCCTCTAGTTGTAACAGTTTGCAGTGTGTCTGCTTCTGCGAGTGTTGGTGCAGCGCATCCTTGCGCGTTTCCTGACGCGTCTACTCCTGTTGAGAAGTTTCCTGTTCCGCAGTTTGTGCCGTCTGCTGCCAGTCTTGTTGCATTAGTTGCATATGTAGCATTAGTTGCATAAGGCGCTATAATACTCCCTCCACTAGTAAGGGTGATATTGTTTCCAGATATCCCTAGTGTTTGTATTTCGTTTGTTGCATTAAAATCTGCATCGTTAACATCGTCTGCTTCGCATACAACCGTCCCATCAGCGTTTATTGTTCTGATGCTGTTGCTTGCATTACAGGTTCCTGTAACTCTTTGCTGTAAATATGTTGTATTTGCGCTTAATGTAATCTCTCCTGATGTTCCACCACCAGTAAGCCCTGTTCCTGCAATTACTCCTGTAATATCTCCTGTTCCTGTACTTACGTTACTCAAACAATTTCCTCCTGTGATGCAGATATCTCCAGTTGCATTTATGTTGCCTTCAACCTGCAGCTTTTCTCCTGGAGTTGCTGTTCCGATTCCAACATTGCCATCAACACTTAGATTTGCATTGGTGATGAGATTCAGATTTCCAGTCATCGTATCTCCTGTTTCATTTACCCAGATGTCTGCTACAGTTCCAGAGCCTACACCAGCGCTGCATTGAACCGTGCTGTCATTGAAAACAATGCATCCTGAATTATTTACGCCCCAGAACTCACCATTTGTATTTGTAAAATTAATTAAAAAACCTTCGCCGTATTGTTTGCCCCATAGCAATGGGTTAGATGTGGAATATGTTGCTTCTATTCCTGTTTGGAAATTTACTGGCTGGCCTTGGCAATTACACTGATTCCCCTGCGAGTCTATTCCTGAAGTTCCACAACCTTGGCAAGTTCCTGATAATCCAATTCCAATTATAGTGCAGCTTTCTCCAGGATGGATTTCACAACCATTTAGTCCATTACAAGTTGATTGAACTGTATCTGAGTCATCATCATCGCAATCTGAATTAACAGTAGAAACACAATTTCCAGTTCCTCCTGAACCAACTGTGAGACAACTAGAGTATGTTCCTGTATTAGAACCGCAAGATACACCATTTGTTATTTCGCAATCGTTATTATCTGTATCACAATTGTTATAACCAGATATACAGTCGCTACATGTGAAGTTACTCCATAAATTGGCAGTGCATTCTGTTTGCCTGTGAGCATTATAGCAGGAGCTATCACTATTGCACCAGTATAGCCCACCAAGGTCGCAATGAGGAGCAGTTCCGTCATAGTATCCGCAATCAATAACAAAACCACCGCTTAAACCAGATGTAGGCATTGAAGAACTTGTTCTGCTTGTTCCTGGTGGATTGAGATTACTAGATTGATAGCATTGAAGAGTGTTCCCATTTGGATTAATACCGCACATAACCTCTCCTGCTTGCGAGCATTGCTGTCCTCCCCCTTCATAGATGGTTGGACAAGCTGCAGGATTATCTCTCCATACAGCATACAAAGTTATTTTTTCTGATTTTTCTGTTAGGATATTTTTGTTGATTGGAGTTATCTTGTTAAATGCTCCAGATGAATCATTGTTATTAGCGATGATACTGCTAGTCATTGGATTATCTTCTTGAACAGCGAAAGCTAAAGGGCTTAAACTAATTATCATCATCAATGATAAAGCAATAAAACTATATTTTTTGTTTTTTTGTCCGTGGTTATTTTTTGTTTTCATTTTGATCACCTGCAGCACGCCAAAGGCAATTGCGTTTGGCAGTTAATCATGATCCCATAATTGTCAGCGAATCTCCAATATGCAGCAAGCTTTTGGTTGCTGTTGCTTGTCCATCCAACACAATCGTTTGCATCTGCTGTGTATCCTGGCGATCCTTTTTGCAGCCAAGCATTTCCAGAATAAGATGGAGGGCCTGAGTATGCAATTATCTTTAGAACTTCATCTTGAGTGCACATGTGGCTGCTGGAATATTCATTACCGCAAATCGCATTTGCTGCTTGATAACCAGTTAGTAAATTGAAAGTAATAAACCCTGAATAAGAGCTATTTGTTACACCTGCAAATACAGGCGCTTCTGGGCCTGCGCTCAAGCAGCGGCCGCCATCAATACACACATCAACTGATGCCTGGATTGTGCCGTTAACGTCTAAAGATTCCTGAGGATTGTCTGTCCCTATTCCTACATACCCATCTATATAGTAGATGGTTGTGCCATTTCTTGTCCAGAGGGTGCCATTATAATTAATAGCTCCATTTCCAAACAAAACCCAATCAGTGCTATTGTAATATTGGTAGTAATTGCCGCTTGGGGAATAAATCAGCTCTCCTGAACTATAAGGTGGAAGTGCGTCTCCTGCAAATATTGCAGAGCCATTAACATGTAAAGGAGCAAGAGGGTTTGTGACCCCTATACCTAAACCAGAATTAGTTATTGTTAATGTATCAAATATAGTTGGGTAAATATAACTGCCTTGGTTTATCCAAAGCCCTGATTCACTACCTCCTCCTGAAGTTAAGCTTTGCCAGGCATTAGTATATCCATAGAAATCACCGTTGTCATATTTAATGGATCCAGGAGCATCAATATTGCCCAATGTTATTCCAGCGCCAGTTACCATTAGCTTTCCATTTACTGTCAAATCGCCTTGAGGAGCGCCTGCTGGATAAAATTCTTCATTAACAACCTGTGTTCCGTTTACGTTGATTGTCAATATATGCACTGAATGGGGATCTTCTATTGGCACATTTAGGATATTTGCATAAAATGTCCCATTTGTAACTATAACATTCGAATTACATGTGCTTGTAGCTGCATCTGCAATGCACACTTGAACAGCACCATTGTAAGGAGCATTTAGGTAGCTGACTTTTCCCTGGATAGGGATATTAACATTGGTTGTGGCAAGCAGGCCAATCTTTTCAGATTTTGTTTTTGAATTTGTATTATCAATTGAAGTTATCTTGTTAAAGTTGCCTGTAATAATTTGATCTTCTCCAATCTTTGTAGAGCTCACGCTAGCGCCTATTTCCTGCGCTGTGGCTAAAGGAAGAATCATAATCTGAAGGATCATAACACCTAACAGGATGTTATTCATTTTTTTTATTCTTTCTTTAGCCATTTACATCACCTTTTTAAAATGTGCTAGAAACTTAGTTTCTATCACCTTCTTTTTTTATTGAATTGCTCAATGTAACCCCTCTCTGAGAGGAAAGACATCATGATATTCTTGACAATCTCAGCTTCCTTCTTTCCATATCCCTTCAGGGATTTCAAAATAGCGAGCTGCTGTTCGTCTATTGAAATCGAAATTCGTTTTGCCAATTTAGCTCATTTACAAATTTGTAACAACTAAATATCTAATTTATGTAAAATAGTATACATATTTGTAACACTCATATATAAATATTTCGGTTTTGGTGTGTCAGAAATGTAAATCATTTCTGAGCACGATTAAAAACCACACAATAAAAAGGAGGCCATCTCAAAATATGCCGCCCGTTTAGGGGGTGGTTTTTAACGTTGCTGCCATTTTTACTAATCTGTAACAATTTATTAACAAATTAACTAATTATTAATCACATATTTGTAACACTTATATATAAATATTTCGGTTCGGAAATTACTATCTTTACAGATTAGTAACTTATTATTTACAAATTAATTACATATTTGTAACACTTCTATTTAACTTTTGCTATCTTTTCCAACAAAAGGAGCTATTTACAAAGTATGTGCAAATGTGATATTACAACCCTTAAGTTATTAGTTGCCTA
>CAZKBD010000050.1:0-13415 GCA_964550945.1 uncultured Methanosarcinales archaeon | reverse complement strand
TCTTTTCAATCCAATCGTCAGAATAGCCTTTTTGCTTGTAAATCTCTTTCATTCGTTTTTGGGCTAGTTCAGGGTTCTCTATCTCTTGTACCCTATCATAGCCGACTTGGGCTAGCCACTCCTTAAATGGCTCTGCTTTTGGAGATGGAATGGACTGGATAATTCTAAACATATTTTTTGTATTGGCACAGTCTGTAATCCTTGATTTGTCATCTTCTGCCATTAATTTCAACTGTCCGATTTTTTCGGACACTTCAAAACCTTCATCTTGAAGCTTAGTTTTTAAGTCAGACCAATACTTTCTGGCTCTATCGGTTTGTGTCAATGCTCCGATTATATCAACTACCGAAAACCACCATTCATCATTGAACCAAGCCCTTCTGATCTTTTTGCCTTGGAATACAACAAGAGCATTATCTTTGTCCATTCTACTCTCCAGGATTATTTGGGGCAATGCCTTCAAATTCAAAATTAGCCTTACTCTTAACTAATGAATTACATCTTAGAAGTTGTCCGCAAATTTTCATAAGCTATCCTCCCAATGCCAATTTAAACCTACTCGTATATAAATCTTATTTGTTTTGAACGAAATCTCCCCAGACTATAGACTAAACACCTAACTGACGAAATGTCCCCTCGATTGATTTTAACTATCCTTTATCGAAAAACGAGCTGGCTAAGGCACAACCACATACAATTTGTGTATTTGAGAATCGTATAAATTGTTAGGATTAGCGATTTGGCAATCAGGATTAGAGCCAACCCCTCCAAAGTCACCGCATTCTATATTATTACTATTATCTATATCATACGCAACATAAAGATTGTAGATATAAGTCCCTGATTTTTTATCATTAGGTATTTTGACTCCAATCAAAAAAGTGGTCTTATCATTATTTTTTATAGTTTTTTCAGTATACAATCCTTTGTTATTTACTGTTGAAGTGCCTGCGGTTAATAAGTTCTTGTTCATATCGTTAATGCAAGTTGCATCACTACAAATAGGGTTATCACTCTTATCATAAGCTCTAGTAAAATTTACTATAACCCCAAACGTATCTTCTGGATTCCCACTCCCCAAAACATTAAGTATCCCCATTCCAAACACTTGTGTATCTCCTGGGTATGATGTTCTCCGCTCTCTTGGGATAAAAACCCTGTCGCCTCTGTCTAATGCGCTCTCAATCATGCTTTCTGTCTGCTGGTCAAGCCTAAGCCTTTCATCTTCTGCAAATCCAAATATCCTTGTTACCATGTAGATTGCAAAGCCAAACACAACAATAGAAATTATTAGCATCACTATAAAATTTGCGGATAATTCAATTGCTCCTCTTTTTTGCATCAAAATACCTCCTTCGAATTAACCTGCAATCAGCTTGCCTTCTTTAAGGGCTTCTTGTATTACTCCTATTTGATTTCTTTTCTCTTCTAATTCTTCGGGAGTCAAACATAATATATCCACATCATAGGGGTAATCCCACATCAAATAAAACTCAGGAGACCTTTTGAAATATTTTTTACCTCTAAAATCCCTGGATACAATTAATAGGTCTATATCACTGGATTTTTCTGATTTACCTTTTGCTCTTGAGCCAAATAATATCAATTTGTCTACTTTAATCTTCCTAGCAAGGTTTTTCTTGAATTCCTTTAGCAATAAACCAACTTCTTTTCTCATGATTTTAGTAAAAATTAGAGAATATTTAAACCTTCCTATTAAATTTTGTAGAATCAAAAAATCAAAACATTTATAAACTAGTTGTGCAATTAATCACTTATCAGTATTTATATCGTTATTAAAAAAGAGGTGTAAAATTGATATTCGAAAAAGCATCAAGGATTTTCATTTTATCATGGGTTTTGGTTAACCTGTTACTATTGCCTATTGCTGTGTTTGCTGAAGAACCTCTTGTTGTAAGCCAACAAATAGGCTCTAATGAAGCTGGTTTAAACGAATTTGGCAAAGTCACGCCATTAGGAAGCCTTGCAATCAATGCTGATTTTTTGATGTATAACGCGATTAATGCAAAAGACTCAACCTATTTTTATTATCTTGATGGCAAGATAAAAACTGCAATTATAATGCTTATCTATGCTATTGCTGCTCTTGTTTTCTTTGGAGTATACAACCATAACATCAAACTGGGTTTAGGCAAAAAAGCTTCTTTAAACATATCAGTTGAAGCTATTATAATTCTTATTTTCGCTATTACGATGCTCGGCCTTGGCTTGGGTTTTATAAGAGGGATGTTTGGCAAGGTCTCAACACAGCTAGAGCAGCAGGTTGCGCAGGAGCCTGAGCCTTCTGATCCTAATGGAGCGATACCAATCACATTATCCAGAGAACAGATAATCTCAAATCAAGGGCAGCAGCAGGTTTTAAAAGTGGGTGTTTACAATTCAGGAGGAACAGATACTAATATTAGTGCCCCTTATATAAGCTGTTTAAACTGGGGGAATGAATCACATCCTGAGTCGCCGGATGATCTATTGCCAGATGAGTCAGTCAACCCAAAGATAATCAAATCACAGGGAAAAGAAACTTTCGTGATTGTTTTTAATGTGCCTACTGGAACTACTGCTGGAGCAGGAGTGCATCTATGCAAAGTAGGATTCCCAAACGTAAATCCAGCTCAATTCAGAGATTTCACAATCAAGATAATCCAATAAAGGGGTGTAACATTGTTATTTGAAAAAGCATCAAGAATTTTTATTTTATCGTGGGTTTTGATTAACCTATTGCTATTGCCTATTGCTGTGCTTGCTGAAGAACCTCTTGTTGTAAGCCAACAAATAGCTTCTAATGAAGCTGGCTCAAGCGAATTTGGCAAAGTCACACCCTTAGTAAGCATAGCTGGTAATGCGGACTTTTTAATGTACCAAGCTGTTAATACAAAGGATTCAATCTATTTTTATTATCTTGATGGCAAGATAAAAACTGCGATTATAATGATTATCTATGCTATTGCTGCCCTTATCTTCTTTGGAGTATACAACCATAATATCAAACTGGGTTTAGGCAAAAAGGCTTCTTTAAACATCTCAGTTGAAGCTATTATCATAATAATATTTGCAATAACCATCCTTGGCTTAGGCCTAGGTTTCATCAGGGGCATGTTTACTAAAGTAACAGGAAATCTGGAAGAGATTGCTAGTCAAGAACCAGAACCTCCTACCCCTAATTCTGGTCAGTTAGTCACTCTATCAAGGGAAAATATTGTGGCTGGCGCTGGAGAGGAAGTTGTGATAAAAGTAGGCTATTTCAATCCTGGCGGGAATGCTACTAACGCAACTGCAAATATAACATGCACAAACTTGAACACTACTAATATCCAGACAGTTGTTAATAAAACCATAGGGCCTAGAGCATCAGCAATCATCGCTTTAATTTTTACTATAAAAAATGACGCTACTGGGGGTTTGAAACTTTGCACAATTTCAGTAAAAGACTCTGCACGTAACATCACAGAAACAAAAGACCTGACTATAAGGGTCAACAGATAATCATTTTCATTAATTAAAAAATAATATAACAAGGGGTGTGGATAAGGACACTTGGGTAATATTTAAATAGTAATAAACTAACAACATCATTAAAATGCAATCAAAAGAATTAAAATGGATATCTGAACACCCTAAGGTTATGGATAAGTATGGTGGTAAGTGGATTGCTATTTGGGAGGATAAGATTATAGCAGTTGGTGAAAGTTTGCATGAAGTTAACTTAGAGGTCAACAAAAGAAACCTTGCTGGAAAAGCTCTGATAAATCAAGTTCCTAGAGAAGATGAGGAGATTTTAATATTATGATTTTTGATTATACATTTCAGAAAAATACCCATATACCATTGATTGATGTCACATTAACCAACTCAAAAAATATCATAAAGGTTAATGCAGTTGTTGATTCAGGGGCAGCAATTAGTTTATTTAAAGGAAGTGTTGCTAGGGAGCTGGGAATAAAATTAGAGGATGGTGAAAAGAAAATTTTTCAAACTGCCTCTTCAAAACTAGTAGGTTATATTCACGAAGTTCACGCAGAGGTCGCTGGAAATTCATTTGAATGCAAGATAGCGTTTTCAGATGATTTAGGAACTTCCTTTAATATGTTAGGCAGATTAAGTGTTTTTGAAAATTTTTTGATCATATTTGATGAAAGGAAAAAACAGTTCAGTTTTGAAAAATAAGAGGTGCAATCATGAAAAAAAGATTAACTCAATCAGAAGAATTCCAGGTAATGATGCTTGTTTTGGATAAGTTTTTATGGCTTGGATTTGTCATAATGGGCTTTGGGCTTTACAAGATGACCTCTGATACATTTCTATCAGGATTGTCCTGGATTGTTGTTGGCGCAGTTGTATTGATACTATTCCTTATCATAATAGTGAAGGAATATGAGATAATCAAATAGCTATAAAAAATTATATTCAAGAACCAATTTTTATCTCTACAGGTAAAGAAACTTTCACATCTCCAAGGGATTCGGTTCTTTTTCTAAATCCCATGACAGCTATCCCTGTAACCTTTTTTGTTTTTTTATCTAATCGTTCGAAAATGCCATCCCCTAGATTTTTAAAAGAACCTTCTGTATAACCGCCTATTTGAATCTCTAGAAAATCCCCTTCCTCATCATAATACAACTGCAGTTCTCCTTTCATTTTATTTTATCTGTATAAAAACTAGTTATAATGAACCCCTCCCCATTTAAATACTTTACTGAAATTAAAAGGTAATCACCCCTTCCCTTGCAATACCTATAATAAAAGTGCACACTAGAGTCATATCCAAATTTACTAATGGTGTCTGGACAGGTGAGAGTTTCTTTGATTTGCTCCAATTGGCCTGACATCTCAGGATGTTTCTGAATATGGGACCATCTTTCTTTTGACAGGTGTATATTTCTTCCCGACTTGTCTCTAATCTCAAAGATATTAGGCATATAGGGGATATACTTAACGCAATTTAAATAATTATCTGAAAAACAAGATGACCTCTGATACATTTCTATCAGGATTGTCCTGGATTGTTGTTGGCGCAGTTGTATTGATGCTGTTCCTTATAATCATAGTGAAGGAATATGAGATAATTAAGTGATTTACCTATTATAAACTTCGTCATGATGTTTTAATTTCCAGAAATAAATCATATTTTTTTCTTTATAAATTTTAAATAACAATACAAAACTTTTATCTATATGCACTCTTTTGCATACTTTAAGGTCATATTTACAATTTTTGTATCTATCTATAGAAGTGGCATCATTGTTAATGATTTCTTTTATTTTATTGTTTAAGATAGCAGCTCTGGTTGCATTTTTCTTAGATAGCTTCCTGATTAAAATCTTTAACTCATCAGATGAATCAAAATCAAACATAACACACCTAAGACTCAATGCCGCACAATCTATCTAACTCCTTTATAGTCATTTTTCGCTTAAACTTATACTTTTTCTCCCAGGCTTCACAATCTTTAATCATCTCCTGCACAACTTCGTCTTTTACTTCTTTCTCTACAAATTCCTCGCCATACATCTCAGCAAATTTATCCAGGGCTTGCGCTTTATCCCTTAGGCCAAATTTTTCTTTTATAACCCCTAACACCCTATGGGTGTATTCATTGACACTTATGCTCATGGAAGTCATTTCAAATCACCTTATATCATTTAATATGATTTGGAATTATTTAAACATATTTAAATCTTTTGGTTTTAGACAAAACCTAACCGCAAGTTTTAAAAACAATCTCTTTCTAACTAAAGCCTATGGGAGAGGTGGACGTAGAGCTAATAAATGTAAAAGAGATGCCGGATAAAGAGCTTCAGGAGTTTATGAAAAAGCAGGCTATTTCTCTGAAGATTAACGAAGCCAGAAGAATTGTAGAATTAATCAAAAGGAATCCCTCATTGACAGAGCTCCATATCTTTAATACAGAATGGAGCGAGCATTGCAGCTATAAGAGCTCAAAGAAATGGCTGAAAAAATACCTCCCAGTTCAAGGGCCAACAGTAATGCAAGGCCCTGAGGAAGATGCCGGAATAATAAGGTTTACAGGAGATTATGGGATTGTTTTTGCGCATGAAAGCCATAACCATCCTAGCCAGGTAGTTCCTTATGAAGGCGCTGCAACAGGCATTGGAGGCATTGTACGAGATGTTTTATGCATGGGCGCAAGAATCATTGCTACAGCAGATCCCTTGAGGTTTGGAAACCCTTATGGAAAAAAGAAAGGCTATGTGAGATATGTTGCAAATTCAGTTATAGATGGAATTGCAGGCTATGGCAATCCAATTGGAGTGCCAAATCTTGCAGGAGATGTCTATTTTAATGACAGCTTTGATGAAAACTGCATAGTAAATGTGGTTAGCTTGGGCTTGATAAAAGAAAGTGAAATAATCCACAGCAGAGCGCCAAAAAATGCAGAAGGCTATGATATTGTAATTATAGGAAAAGCAACTGATAACTCGGGCTTTGGAGGAGCAGCTTTCGCTAGTTTGGTTTTAGACGAAGGAGAAGAGGAATTCAACAAAGGAGCAGTCCAAGTTCCAGATCCTTTTTTAAAAAATGTGATAATAAGGGCAACTGAAGCTGTCTTTAAAGAAGCCAGAAAAAATAATATAGGATTAGGCTTTAAGGATATGGGGGCTGGCGGCATAATGTGCTCTAGCTCAGAGCTCTGCCAAAGCAGCAACTATGGAGCTGATATAGACCTAGATAAAGTGCATGTTTCAATGAACCTCCCTCCTTATATTATTGCCTGCGCTGAAACCCAGGAAAGGTTTACATGGATATCTCCTCCAAGCTTTACAAAAAGGCTATTAGAAATATACAATAAAGACTTTGAGCTGCCAAATATAGCTGAAGGAGCAAGAGCTTCTGTAATAGGCAAGGTAACCAAAAATAAAGATTATATCCTAAGGCACAATGGAAAAATAGTCTGCAATGCCCCTATTGATGCAGTTACCTCTGGGATATTTTATGACCGCGAATACAAAGCGCCAAAACGCAATTTTAAAGAGCCAGAATTAAAAGAGCCGTCTGATTACAATAAAGTGCTGTTAAAAGTATTATCTAATCCTAATGTTGCTTCTAAAGAAGTTGTTTACAAGCATTATGATACTGAAGTCCAGGGATTGGCAGTTATAAGGCCTGGAGAAGCTGATGCAGGTGTTATGGCTCCCATACCAGGTAATAAGGCAGCAGTTGCTTTATCAACTGACTGCAATCCAAAATATTGCAGGATTGATCCTTATATGGGAAGCATAAATGCAGTTGCTGAAGCAATGAGGAATGTTGCTGCAGTTGGAGCGATTCCTTATGGAATGACTGACTGCTTGAATTTTGGCAATCCTGAAAAGCCAGAATCATTCTATGATTTTGTTGAAGCTGTTAAAGGAATCAGTGATGCAGCTAAAAATATCTATCTTAAGGGAACCAAAAAGCCAGTTCCTTTTGTCAGCGGCAATGTGAGCTTTTATAACGAAAGCATTTCAGGAAAATCAGTTGACCCAAGCGCAATAATAGCGTGCCTTGGTTTTTTAGACGATTACAGCAAAGCGATAACCACTAAAGTCAAGAAAATAAATTCAAGATTATTCCTTATTGGAGAGCGAAAAAACGAATTAGGCGGCTCTGCCTATTACGAACTAAATAATGAGCTCGGAAAAAATATCCCTAAGATAGATTTTGAAAAAGAGAGAAACATGATTCACAGTATAATTGACGCTATTAATGAAAGATTATTATTGAGCTGCCATGACATCAGCGATGGGGGTTTAATAACAACAATCAGCGAGATGATTGTTGAAGCAGGTATTGGAGCTGAAATTGATATTGATTTTAGTGGTTTAAGGGCTGATATAGCCCTATTTTCTGAAAACTCAGGTTTTGTTTTTGAAGTTGCTGAAGAAGATATAACCAAAATAAAAAAAATATTTGGCAAATACGATATTGACCCTATAGAATTAGGAAAAACGACTGCAAATAAAGAGTTAGTGGTAAAATGTAATAATAACAAACTGATAACTGTACAAATTGATGAAATAAATAAAGCCTGGAAAAATGGCTTTAGGGAGGCAATAAAATGACCCTGGAAAAACAATTAGGAAGATTTACCATAGCAAAAGACAAGCTAAAAGGCCTTTATGATGACTATGTGCTTGAAGGTGACGACCTGGAAAAAGCAGAAAATGATGCTGTGGAATCTTTATACAGCTTGGATAATCAGGATTCAAGAAAGATGTTTGAAGATGATTTGAAGAGCATATTTGAAGAAAACGGCAGAGGCGAGAGGTTTTCAGAGCTGAAAAAGAAGCATAAAAAATGAAGATAGCAGTAATATTATTTCCTGGGACAAATTGCGAAGAAGAAACCATGAGGGCCTGCAATTCTGTTGGCTTAAATGCAGATATTGTTAGGTGGAACTCTGGCAATATAGAAGATTATGATGGATACATCCTCCCAGGAGGATTTAGCTACGAAGATAGGGTAAGAGCAGGAGTTATATCTGCAAAGGACCCTATCCTTAACATAATAAAAAAAGAGGCAAAAAAAGGCAAGCCAGTCTTGGGCATTTGCAATGGGTGCCAGATATTAGCCGAATCTGGCTTGATACCTGGCTTGCAAGACAAAATAGAAATCGCTTTAGCCCCTAATATAAACAATGATTTTTCAGGATATTACTGCACATGGGCTTATATAAAAA
Organism: uncultured Methanosarcinales archaeon; assembly: GCA_964550945.1. Taxonomy (GTDB): domain Archaea; phylum Nanobdellota; class Nanobdellia; order Woesearchaeales; family CAZKBD01; genus CAZKBD01. The sequence continues at coordinate 4,717 of CAZKBD010000050.1, read as the reverse complement.
ACTCCAGCAGCATAAAAAATGCTTTCAACCTGTTTTTAGGCAAAGATGAGATCATGCCAATACCAATTGCTCATGGAGAAGGAAGGTTTGTGACAAGGGAAAAAGGGCTTATAGACAGATTGATGAAAAACAACCAGATATTATTCCAGTATTGCGGCAAAGATGGCAAGATCACAGAACAATCTAATCCAAATGGCAGCATGAGCAATATTGCCGGCATCTGCAACAAGGAAGGGAATGTCATGGCAATGATGCCCCATCCAGAAAGGTGCAGCTGGATGAGACAGCTTCCAGATGCTGTTATGTCAGAACAGCCAGGCCCTGGCTCTAAGATATTTAAATCAATGAAACGGTATTTAGAAAAACATGATTGATGATAATTAATGCCCCAAGCTCTACTTCTAACACACCCCTTGTTTAGTATTGGGATTGAACTCTTGATGGTAATTCATTAAACTGGTCTTCTTCAATTGATGGATTCTTATCAAATGGTGATTCTTTTTCAAGTTCATCTTTATCAGTTGGTACACACACTATAACTTTTTCTGCTGTTGATTCTACTGGAGTGATTGGTAGTGAGAGTATTAGTTTAATTATTGAAGAAGGGACTCCCACATTATCAGTAAGTTCTCCGTCCAATAATCAACAATTTACTTACAGAGCAAATATTAACTTCACAGCTACCGCTTCTGATCCACAGGATGGTGACTTGGCTAGTAAAATAAATTGGAATTCAAATATTAATGATAATATTGGGAGTGGAAATCAATTTAATAGAACGATATCTATAGGAACACATGCAATAACGGTTTCTACTATAGATAGTGATAATTTAACTGCTTTTGATAGTGTTAATATATCCATTATTGATATAATCAACGAAACCGATTTATTAAATAATTCTGTAGGAAATAATGAAACAATTAATGATGATAATTTTTCAATGATAAATGAACCAGATGTTTTAGATGGTGATCAAAATGTTTCAAAATAAACTTTTCAAAACTTTAGAACCCTTTTTAGTTAAAGCATATAATTTGCCTATTTTCTCATCTGGAGTTAAGCATTCAACAATTCCTTTATCTTTGAATTCACTTAAAGTTCTGCTTACATGCGAGATTGCCAGTTTAGTTTCCTCAGCAATTTGTGTAGGTGTTTTTTGTTTTGTTATTGTTTTTAGGATTAACTGTCTTTGCTTTGACCTTATTATAAAAGACTTTAGTTTAAGCATAACTTAACAATCAATAGATATTATATTAATATCTATTTTACGATTAACTAACAATCAGTTAACAAAAAGTTTAAATAAAGAAGGAAAAACAATTAAATGATGGGGGAAGGATGAAAAAAAAAGTTACAAAGGGTGTTGTGATTTTATGTGTGATTATTCTGTTGGTAAAAATAGGGTTGGGTTATGATTTGAGTGAATTTCCAGAACCATTTATTACAGACGGGTGTCTTTCGGTTGTATTTATTGCTGGGAATAATACAAAAGATATGGAAACTTTACACCTTCTAGTAAATGTACTGCAAGAAGCAAGACTCTTTAACGAAATTTCCAATGAATGTAAAGAAAACATTGGTGTTGTTACCTCTGACTCAGATATTAGAGATGGGTTGTTAAAAGAAAAAAATGCTATTTTAGTTGGTGGTCCATGTGCGAATCAGATAACTGCACAAATAATGGGTACTACAAGTAGTTGGCCAGATTGTGCTAGTGAATTTGATGTCGAAGAGGGAAGTATCAAAGTTTACAACAAATACAATAATACTCAATTAATTATAGCGGGGTATACTGCTGAAGACACAAGAAAAGCTACAGAAGTTTTGGTTGACTACCGATTATACAATTTGAATGGGAAATCTGTTATTGTGGACGAAACTTTTAAAACAAAACAAAAAGATTAAAATGTATAAATCAGAAAATAAGGATAGAATTAAGAATTTAAAGTTTGTTCTTTTCACTTTGATATTATTGTTGCTACCTGCAATAGTATTATCTAAACAGTCTAAGCCTTATATTGATACAAAAGTAATTGAAGAGCTAGATACTAAAACAGAAGTAGCAGTGATAGTATTTTTTAAAGAAGATAGTCTATTATACTCCACTAAAAATAAAAAGGAACTAAACTCAAAAATTCTAAATGAAAAGAGATTTAATGTAAAACAAACTCAAGCAGAGCTGATTTCTTCCACGTCATTGCCAATTGATAAAATAAGACATAAGTTTTCATTAATCCCTGGTTTTTCTGCTGAAATTACTAAAGATATGTTCAACAAATTAAAAAACAACCCTAAGATTGAAGGGATATATAAAGTAGAGAGCGGCAGATTGTTTCGTTCAGAGAGTATGCCCCTACTCAAAATAAACAAGGTGCAAGAGAGGGGGTATACAGGTAAAGACCAAACAATCTGTATTGTTGATACAGGGGTTGATGATACCCATAGCGAACTTACAGGAAAAATTAAAGCAGAAAAATGTTATTGTAAAGGAGAAGATGGAGAAGGACCAATTGGTTGTTGTCCAAATGGACTTGATGAGGACAATAATGCTAATGATGATTCTGGCCACGGAACACATATAGCAGGAATTGTCGTTGGTGAAAATGGAGTTGCACCAGATGCAGAGATTATAGTAGTAAAAGTGACTAATGCCAGTGGCGTTCCAAATAATGATGATTTTGTTGCGGGTATGGATTGGTGTTATAATAAAAGTGAGGATTATAATATTTCTATTATCAGTATAAGCATGGGTGGAGATAACCTTTATACTAATGAAGATTTATGTGATTTTAATGCTTTTAGTATCCCTGTAAATAAAGCTTTTAATTCAGACATTTTTGTAGCTGTTGCTTCTGGTAATGATGGTCAAACTGTTGATGGTATTCCTGCACCGGCCTGTGCTTCTGGAGCTACATCAGTCGGTGCTACTTATGATGATAGTTCAGTGGGAATAAAATTTTATTGGAAGAATGGACAGTTCATTTGTTCCGATCCTGATGAAGATACAATTGTAGATAATATCGCTTGTCTTACAAACAGGCAAACACTACTGGACTTATTAGCTCCAGGTTGTGAAATAAGATCAACCAATATTAGTAGTACATATGCTACTGAATGTGGTACTTCAATGGCTGCACCACATGTTTCTGGAGCAGCAGCTTTGTTGTTAGAAAAGGATTCTACGTTGAACCCTAACCAGATAAAACAAGCTTTGAATGATACTGGTGTTCCTATTTATGATTCGGATACAGGATTAACCTTCCCTCGAATAGACGTAATGGCGGCAATTTCTTACCTGACAACCCATAGATTAGGAGATGAATTTAATGGCTCTGTTAGAAATGGGCAGACATGGTATACAAAATTAAATGTTACTGGTATGCAGGGCTTTAATATGGAAGTAAGATTAAAAGAAGATAACTTTAACCATGATTTAGATTTAACATTGATTGATCCTAACGGAGATGAACATCCTGCACCTGAGCTAGATTTTATAGAAATATTAGAGATTAGCAGTTCAGATATTACTGAGGGAAATTGGACAATAAAGGTTTATGCAGATTATGTTCCAGCCGGTGTAGATTCAACATTTAGGATTCTTACTTATAAAAATAGATCAAATGATGCAGGCGATTATCTTGGAGGCATCAACTTCACTTCAACGCAAATATCTTTTATCTCTACATGCGACCCTGCCAAAGACGCTGTTTTAGTTTTTAAAGCCAAAGAGGCAAATGTAAGTGCCGGAGACTCTATTATAAACATCACAGAAAGAACAGAAGAAATAATGGAAGCCTTCAAAACAGGCTTGGTTATACCAAACCACAATATGTGGGTTTCTCTGCCTCTTGGGGGAGTCAACTTAGACAAAACTTTTTCTGAGACATGGGTCAGCAGGCAGTTATTAGAAGATGATGTTGACTTGAAGTTTGGAGCTATTGACAAAGGCGAGCCAAATATAATCAAGGATGTTTATGATGAGTGGTTTTCTACAGGTGGCTCTGGAATGCCTAACTGGTGGTTTAGGACGGCAATTATAGCAGGAAATGTTGTTGTAAATGCAACAAACTGCGAGATATCAGTTGTTAATGTTACGATGAATGTTGATACAGAGTTAATGTCTGCCTCAGGAAACCATCCCGATATAGAATCATGGAAAGATTATTTTAGCGATAAACTAGAAAATGAAAGGCTGCCTCTTGAAAAAAGCGCTGTTAACAATGACCCGGAATTTGAATATCTAAGGGAGGTTGTTTATCCTGCAATTACATTAGCCCAGTGGTATAAAACACTGCCAAGAGAACAAATACCTTACGGAGATATAATTGACTCAAACAATGTTTCTGGACTAGAAGCAGATAGTGCATTTGATGCAAATTATTGGAGCGGACAATCAAGCCAGTTTCTATACTGGATTCCAGGCTATTCTGGTTATTATGTATATGGGGGGATTAGCTGGTATAATGCCAATGTAAACCAAACAGGAGGCATATCAAATGCAACAAGAGCTTTGATTGAAGAAGCTAAAATATCTTCATATGTTAAAGAAGGCAATGATTATTATTATACTGCTAATGTTGTGCTTCCTCAATCTGATCTAGAGCCAATCGCTCTTGGCTTTTCTTCATTAACACCTCAGTCAGAAGAAACTATAAACATTACAGTTGCCATTGAAAACACTGGCTCAGTCAATTCAGATAATTCAACAGCTTAT
>CAZKBD010000049.1:0-13678 GCA_964550945.1 uncultured Methanosarcinales archaeon | reverse complement strand
AGTTAGAACTATTTAAGAATTGGAAAAATTAAGAATTAATTTTTCCTTTCTTGGTTCATGCTCAAGAACTGCACGCTGTGGATTTCAGTCCGCAGTTCTTGACAGATTTAGGTGAGTTCAGGGATATCAATTATAGTATGCGCTGCAACATCAGATATTTAGTATAAAAAGTACAATTATTTTGTATTTTCTATACCAAATAGGAAGATTTATTAAGCAGTACGAATTAGGTGGTTGATATGGTAACAAAATATGATGTTTTTGTTGAATTATACCAGAGCGGCAATCCAAAGGGCAGCATAGATATTGTCAAAGCCTTTAAGAAGAAAAAAACAGAATACCAGAGGATTCGAAAAATACTTGACACCCTTGTTGAGATGAAGCTCATTGAGAAAAATAAATATGGATACCAGGCAACCATGAATGCTAAGCACCAGCATCTTTATGATATGCTAAAATACTGTATAAAGAATGGCGTTAATTATAATGAGTTATTTGATGAGTCTGTAGCCAAATACCTGAGCAAAGCCTTCTTAAAAAAATCATTCGGAATGAAAGACCTTGGCTTGAATGCGAAAACCGTTTCCAAAGTTTCTGGCATTCTTGAGAAAAATGGTTTTCTGCTGGTGCTTTCAAGAAAGCCATTCAAAGCTGTAGTTCCCTATAATTCATTTCTTGGCGACCTTACTGCATATTACGGGCATCATCATCTGGTAACCAAGAAAAAAGAAGACGAGTATTTTGATGAGATTCAATCAGAGCTTTCCAAATTTAAGAAGCTTAGAATCTCAAATGAAAGAAAATACCAGGAATTGACAGAAACATACCAGATTAAATTCATTCACCACAGCTTAAGCATCGAGGGCAACCCAATTACATTAGCACAGACATTTAAACTTCTTAGGGATAAGATTGTTCCTGAGAACTTAAGCATGGAATCTATCCATGAGGTTGAGAATTACCAAAAAGCCTTCTCGAAAATGATAGAGAATATCCATGATGATTCTGCTATCACTAAAGAAAACATACTGAATTATCACTTTATTGCAATGCAGCATAAAAAAGAGATTGCTGGCAGATTTAGGGATGATCAGGTTATTATCAGGGGGAATGCAGATTACAAGGTAGCTCATTATACTGAGATTGAGAGCATGGTTGCAGCACTGCTCAAGAGATACAATGATTTTAATGCGAAGAAAAAACATGCTCTTGGTGAGATAGTTGGCTTCGCAGCCTACTTACACAATGAATTTCAGCATATCCATCCGTTTTTTGACGGAAACAGCAGAACCACGAGGCTAATCACATTTCATTTCCTGCTTATGAATGATATCCCGATTCTAGACATACCCCTAGGCTTGCTTGAGGCGTATGTATTCTCCACAAAAGGGGCAAAGAGAAGGGATGACAAAAACCTCAGTCAGTTGCTCCAGCAGATTATTATGTTTAATCTCAAAGCAATCAATGAGAAGCTATCCTAAAGCCCATCTCTAAATAAGGCCATAAAACATGATATCCAGATTAGCAGAGAAGAATTCATGAAACATGCATGAATCCGACTTTCTCAATTTCGTATGAATGCCATTTTAACTAATAGTTATAGCAAAGAACACAAATAATTGAACAATAGATTATGTTCTTTGCTTATTACGAACGAGCAGGTATTGCTCAATTAATTATGCGAGTGAGTATGGCCATGCTTTACTCAAATAATCCTTCTTATTTTTTAAACCAAACAGCTTAAAAAATAAAATAGAAACTTTTAAATATGCGTTAGCTTGGTATTAGAGTATTGATAGATATAATTATAAAAAAAGGTGGTCTATATGAAAATTGAGATTAATGTTAAGAAAAAACATCTGTATATCCTTTCTGCTTTGATTGCGGTTTTTGCGATTGGGCTATTGGTTGTAGCAGCTGGCAACCCAGCTGTATTTGGCCATACAAAGGATGACCTTGATCTGGGGCCAATTACCTTTCCAGCAAATAAAGTCAAAATCGACACTGGTCTAGAGGTTGTTGGGCATTTGGATACTCGCAGCATCACAATCCGTAATCCTTTTGATCTAATTGTATGGGATGATATAATAGCAGATTATAATAGTTATGGTGAATGTAATTGGATAAATTGTAAAAGCCTGGGGCAGGAATGCCTCTGTGGTAACGGTAGATTTATGGCTGGAGTAAAACATTTTGGTGGAAGAGCCCAAGGTGATGATCTGCATGTTTATTGTTGCGAAATTTAACTAATTATGAAAAAACAAATCTTTTCATTTTCAAATAATGTATTATTGATTTGGGTTGCTATAAACCTAATTATGGCGCCATTGGCTTTTGCTTTGGATGAAGAAAACTATATAATCAAATCAGATACTGGCAAAAAAAATATAATCGCAGGAACATTCGGCCAAATAACGCCTTTTTCTTTCATAACTGACCAAAGCACTAATTATGTGAACAATTTGGAGAGTACAGCTAAGGCAGCTGATGATATAACCACTAATAATGCACATAATTTAAAATTAGACTACTTCTTTCTCTTGCTTTTCATAATCCTTTTTTATTTATTCTCTTTTTATGCTTTGAATCTGCAAGCAGAAAAAATAATTTTTTTATTTTCAATAGCAATGCTGATTTTTATTTCTGGATGCGACAATACTATTGACGCTAAAGTTAATATGGAGATAACCGCACCAGAAGATTTGGATAATATCGAATTGATTGATGGAGTGCCTTTTGAAGTTTCTTTGCATATCGCTTGCCAAGGGGAAGACTGCTCATGGAATCCTGACGATTGTTATGATGGATGGATAGATGTGACTTTACCTTCATCGTGGGATATTGAATACATTGATTTTGAAGGGGGAGTTTCAACACCACCAAGCGGCGATGCTGATCGTACAATTCATAGATTTACAAAACAGTATTGTGGGAGTTTTTCAGAAGAGAATCCAAAATTTAATATAACTCCGTCTGGCAGCAGTCTTGATACTAAAGATATTAAATTCTCTCTTAACTCTTCTATAAACTCTGCCTTGAAGGAAGAGGGAGCTAAGGGCAGCGTTAACTTTCCTGCAGCTAAAAGCATGGCAGCAACTGTTGCAAACAACGATCCTGATTCTAATGAGGCGTTATGCAACGCAATACCTGGGCATTATATTGATCCTATAGGGTGCTGCGGGGATGATAAATATGAATGCGGTACAATCAGCGCTATTGATAATAAGTTCTTCTGCAACATAGATCCTAGCTATCCGAGTTTTTATTGGTATGACTATAAGCATTCGGTTAATATAGGAACAATAGGCCGTTCAGAGTGTCCAAATTCTACTTATTATGATGTAGTATCGGGTGGGCAGAAGGGATTGTTCATGTGTGATGGCACTCCACCTATAATTAATATAAGCACTTCTGTATGTGTAGTATCATTATCAGACAGAATAAATGCTCACATGGAAAAGTGTGGGCTTGGGAAGTATAACTGGAGTTTACTCTGCCAACCACCTAACAGGTATAGTTTAGAGTGTGAAATTAGTGATTCAGATTGTAGTATGCTTGAAGGTAATAAAGTCGAAATTTTTAGATTATCAAGGCAGGATAATGCCCATGCAGCTTTAAGTTATGCTTCCTATGGCGCAATCATTCCAGGAGGAGGGCCGCAACTAGATGGAGGATATTCGGTTCATGGCCTTATTCCATCAGGAATGGAGGGAGGGTATATTTATACTGGAGAGTTACGCACTCCAGGTCGTCCTAATGACCCCACACCTACCTTAGATCAAGGCTATCCATCAAGAATTTGCTGTGAAGCTAAAAATTTAAATGACCCATCAGTCAATATTCTTAAATCAGGCACGGGAGCTTATAAAAAATATTTATTAAGCCTCTCTAGTTCAACTAATGCCCATGCAGCTTATAGATATGCATACGAGCCTTATACATTTGCTGTTGCGTTTAGTTCAGATGATGCAAATATAACTAATTTTACATGTAATCTTGCCAGTAATAACGGAATATTAACCGCATCAAACGGGTTAATAAGGCTGTCTAGTTTAAACGGCCTGATAGCTGCGCCAACATATGGTGGGGTGTATCACGAGTATTTATGCGATGATGAGTATGGTGCAAATCACGTATATGAATGTTGTGCAGACAGGAGTTGTATCTCTCCTAGGAGTGCTGGACTATTAGCAGAAGTAGATATAGACAATTATCCTTTTTACTGCCTTTCAGACAACAAATGGTCGCATTTCTGCAGGAATGATCCATGGAACAACCCAGACTATCCAAGGACTGATTATGATTACTGCAGATTTGAGGGATCTATTTATGGGAATGGAGCCTATGACGGCATTTTCTGCTCTTATACAGGAGAATGGCTGCCAACTAATGAAAACAGGACTCAGGCAACAACTATCCCATGGAATGATCCTTCTTTGCAGCAAACAGAATGCTGCACTCCAGAGCAATGCTGGAACGGAACAGGATGCTATCCAGAGCAGAATCGCGATCCATTAGATCCTCCTTTTCCAGGCAGAGATTCAGTTAACCTTATAGATGGGCAGAGGTGTATAGATGGAAATTGGAGTTTGAGTTTAGTTAAATATACATGGGACAAAAGAAATAAAGGCTACTGCCCTTATAACAGCCAGTGCTTGGTAAAACCAGAGGAAAAAGAGAATTTTGATAATGGAAATCTCTCTGATTTAAATCATTTGAATTATGATGATTGGAAGGATAATGAAATCCAATGCATTAATGACGGCCAGTTTATCGGCGACCATTATTGCGAGAATGGAACATGGACATCAAGGACTAAGTTGGTTGCGCAAAAATTATTAAACTATTCTAGAAGCAGTACAGATTTCACATTATTTTGCGATAATTATAATGAATCACTAAATTACGGCTCTGAATCCCAAGATTTTGCAAGAGACAATCCTAAATCAAACAACCCATTATCAAGATTGATCAATAACATCTGCGTGCTTAGGCTAAATCCAGGAAGCGATCAAGAAAAAGTGCTTCTAGGAGTAGCGCTTAATAAACCAATAGCTGAAGAATTTAGGACCAGATTCACCTTCTTAAACATAGTCAGTACAGGAGCAGCAATAACCGACTGCAGCGGAGCTACTGGAGTTAACTATGAGCGATGCAGTCTAGCTAATGTATGGTATAACAATTATACTATGTCTGTAATCTTCTCAAAAGGCGCAATATCCAATCTTGAAGTAAGACCTGCTCTTGATCGGTGGATTGGATTATGGAACACAATAATCGAATATCTGTTAGGAAGAGAACAAGTTCAATATGGAACTTTCTTAGATGGCGAACTAGAGAGTTATAGTTTTGCATACGCACAAGACTTCAAAAGAATCTATATGGATCGAAAAGATAACAAAGAGATTGATGGTGTTATCGAAAGAGTTGCGAAAAATCCAGGAAATCCTAGCAGCGAATTTACAACCTATCTAGCAGTAGAATACAGGAACTTTATCAGCGGAATTTGTGATACAGTGAATGAATACACATTCATCAAGATTGTCCCTATTATTGGAAGCACTGAAACCATGCCAATTTCTTGCAACAAAACCACAGCTGGAGGGGTTACTACAGAGCATGTACAGACCCAAACAAGATACCCATCTACTTCTTGGACAAATGATGGCTTAACAGCTGAACAGAAACTGCTGTGGAAAGAGCTCACTGCAAAGCTGAGGGTTAAAAAAACTTAAGTTAGGCGGCAAAGGCTCTTCCATCTCCGCCAGCGCCTCCAAAAGGAGGAATCACAACATCACAATGTGTAGGCTTTGGGGTGTATTAGTGCTAGTTAGCTGCAATAAGAGCATTCGATTATTCTCAATATAATCCATTATATAGCAAAGAACACCAATAATTGAGCAATGCATAGTGGGTTCTTTGCTATTACGAACGAGCATATACTAAGAAAAAGATAACTCCGTACGATAGTGCGGAGAGTAAAACGGAGTTATCTTTTTCTGGTATCCCAGAAATCCGACCCGAGCAACGAAGTTGCGAGCAAACTCTGGACTATAGTCCAGAGTGGTAGGATTTCTGTGATATCGCTCAATTATTTATGCGAGTGAGTATAACTCAAACATAAGCAACTAATTTTTTCATCTCAATGACAAATTCTTTTGCGCGCTCAAGTGAATCTTAGATTAGGAAATTAGTAAATTGCGTGTTTAAACAGAAACATTTAAATATTCTTAATATTAATCATAATAATAGTATTATTAGTTGATATAATAATAACCCCATTATTCAACATAATAATAACATTATTATTTAACCTAATAATAAGATTAATATTAATGGTAAACAAAAAAATAAATCCAAAGGGAATAAAAGGAAAAAGGCTTGGGCCAAATGAAGTTAAGGTCCAGGAATTAAATAATTCTCAATTGATTATGACATTTCCAAAGGGATTAGCTAGCTTGACTGGAATAGCTAAAGGAACAATCCTCTGTTTTAAGCTAAATGAACAAGGAAAAATTGAGATAGGCAAAAAGAATGGCAATAAATGAGATAACCCGGATAGCGAACAGGTTTGTCTCGATTTGGGTAATCCTGAATATAGTCATGATCCCTGTCTATGCTGCTGATAGATTATCCTGGGAGGCATCCTTGGTCTCAAGCGAGCTTAAGAGTGAAAATTTAATCGAAAACGGACTATCTTCAAAAGTTACGCCTTTAGATAACGATGTTGATAACAAACACCATGGTTTTTCTTATGTTTACTTGATATATCTGATTTGTTTGGTGTTATTGGGGTTGTTATTCAGGTTTGAAAATAAAAAAAGCCAAATAGCCCTGTTTATCATCTATGGAATAATAATTCTTACTGCAATTGGAGTCACAATCTATATCTATGCAATGTCCAAAGAGATGGCTGCAACTGAGATGTACAAAACTCAGATAGTGGACACTAAAATAACTCCTGTCAGGATCTATATTGAGAATTGTATTGACCGAGTAGGCTACGAGGGGTTTAAAAAAATAGGGCTGCAAGGAGGGTATATTGATATTCCTGATTACATAAAATACCAGGATACCTCATTCTGGTATCTGAATGAAAAAAATATACAGCCTTTGTTAAATGAAACCAGGACAAGATTGACCTCTTATGTGAACAATCACCTAAAAGATTGCCTAACCTTTTCGCAATACAGCTCAGAAGAAGGCTTTTCTATAACTTATGGCAGTGTTAGCTCTGAGGTGACATACGGAATAGACGATGCAACCCTAAGGGTATTTTTCCCTGTCCTGATAAAATACAAAGAGGTTGAGCAAAGTTATGATGAGTTTATCATAAGATATGATATAAGATTCAGGAAAATATGGGAGCTGGCATCAAAATACGAAAATAAGTTCTTTGATCCGGATTTTGACCATAACAAGCCATTAGAAGGAGTTAATACAGCAGACTTTACAGTCAGCACAGAGCCAACATCAGACGGCAAATATATAGTTTACAGGATAGAAGACAAGCAAAACTATGTTTTTGGTGAGAATAATTATACATTTAGGTTTGCATTTAAGAATGGCCCTTCTACTCTGACAAGATCAGTTGATTTACAGCCAAACTGTTATTTTATACCTAACTATGCTCCCATAGTTATCTACTCTGCTGACAGGGATGCTGAATTATTTATCAGGCCAATGACTTATCTCTATATGCCCAAAGGAGCCTGCGAGATAACAATTCAGCAAAGCTATGAACAGTCTGCTGCAGTGCCGTATAGGGCGACACAGTCCCATGACGGCGATACAGGATTAATGCAGGGTTTTGACTCCAGCGCCATAAGAATACTGACTCATCCAGTGTATAATATCGAGCCAACAGGGACTATTGCAACAAGGCCGATGAGATTAAACCTTCACTGGGATGGAGATTACAGCCCAATGATGGGGCCTACCGGCATATTAGCAAAGCACGGAGATAATCCATGGAAAGCGATTGATTCAAATCCAGTTTACTCTCAAAATTATTGCTGGACAGAGCTGAATGGCTTTACAAGCTATACATTGCTTGATTGTGGAGTGCAAAGCACTATAAGCACTAAAACAACGAGCACGCTTACGCCAGAATGGCCTTGCTTTTTAGCTTTGGTTTTGCTCGTTACAGGGCTCTGGACTTTTGGTGTTCTTTCGTTAGGTGTAGGTGGGCTGCCTATTTTGGCAGGAGGTAATGTTGGAGCTGGAATAGCTACAGGAGTAGGAGCTGGTGGAGGTATTCTGGCAGGAGGTAGCGCTGATAAAGATTGTGTAGAATTTACTCCTTCATGTGATGGAAAAGTGGAGCTTGAAAAAGAAGAGGACAAGGGAACAGGATCATGCACTATCGCGCCAGCAGACCCTATTACTAATACCATCCAGACCATCATAGATGCAATAGGGGATATTACTGCATTAGTAATCAGCATTCCTAATCTCATACAGTCTTTGTCTGATGAAGGAGGCGGCGCTAAATCATATTTAGCTAGTTATAATGACACTGGAAGCATTATTAATGATCCAGATGAGCTGGGATTAAGAGAGCAGCCTGATTTTTTAACTGCTCTTAGGGATACAATAACTCCTCTAAATTCATTGGTCACTATGTTTCAGCCTGCAAGCAAAAAATTGCTTCAGGGAGGCCATACTTATAGCGTTTGCGCTAAGGTAAAAAAATGCGACGTGCTTACAAATCTAATCTGCCAAAAGTGCAGTATAACATGCACTGTAACCTACAAATAAAATGAAAAAGAATATTAAATATGCAATCATAGCTTTTTTTATTGTCCTAATCCTAAGCCTAGGCATGTCATTTATTGACAAAACTAAGCGGCCTAGCAGCATAACAGGAATGGCAACTGGATCAGGCTCAGGATGCTGCGAAAGATTCTGCGAAGAGACAACAAAGCAGAAATGCTATGAAGGGGTTTTCCATGATGCAACCAGCTGCGATAAGATTGATAAATGCAATATTGGCTGCTGCATTGACAAGGAAGGATATTGCTTAAGCAATTATCTAATGTCAAATTGCGAGGCGTATGGCTATAAATTCATAAAAAAAGAATGCCCTGAAGTGCCAAAATGCGTAATACCCACACCATCTTTTTTGGTAAGGCAAGATACAGGGATAAGGGTTAATGTTGATGCCAGCATACAGGATGTATTTGAGGGCGCTTCTGGAGCCAGATTAGATAATGGCAATATGGTATTCGATCCTGATGACCCTTACGGATTAAGATATGTATTAGTTGAACCAATAGCCGGTGCTAAAGGAACCCTATTCTATATCAAATATGTGATAGACGAGCCTTCAGAAATAAGTGATGTTGAAATAACTTTAAAAGACAACAATTCAACAGCCGCAACATTAGCGCTTTATGATGATGGGAATCATGATGATGCAAATAATGAAGACGGGATATATGGAAATAAATGGGACAGCTCTTCATTAACAGGAGCCAGTGGCTTAAGAAAAATATCAATAGATGCAGCCATCGTAAAGAAAGATGGAACAATTAACCTAAAAGAGAGGATATCCAGCTTTGTAGTATCCATTAACTCTAATTGCATACCCCTTACAATGTGGGACAGCAGCAAGAAAAGAGACATAATATTCCTTGGCAACCAATATAAAAGAAAATGGGGGGTTGATAGGTTAAAGATTGATGTAAACAACAACTTCAATAATTTTGCAGTCATATCCCCCTTTAGAGAGAAGTTTGACCAGGTAAACTATTATATTATTGAGGAAGACTTTACGCTTGGTTCAGATGCTTTAAGCGCAATTAAATCAGAGTGCAAGTTTTTTGATAAAGCAGAGGATTTAGCGATAATATTCGATTATAGCGAAAAAAAATGCAGAAGATTCTCAACCAGCGAAGGGAATATATTCACATTAAGCCCTGAAACAGTTTATTTCTTTGACAGCCCATTTACTCTCAATGAAGCTATTTTTGATGTATGCAATGTTGCCAACACCTTTGAAGAGTATAATGATAGAAAAAAGAAAGAAGAAGCCGACTTAATCCCAAAGATTGATCTAAAAGTAAAAGACGGGCAGTGGTTCTGGCAGAACGAATTTGATATAAAGTTTATTATCAAATACAATTATAGCCCGGCAGTTGACTATCAAGTTTACATAAATGGCGGCAAAGGGATTGAAGGGACAGCGGCATCAGGCAAATTAACTGAAGAAAGAATAACCTTAGATAATGGTGATTACAATATGTATATCGAGGCAAAAGGCGATTTTGTTGACGGCGTTTCAGATGCAGTTGACTTTCATGTTGATGGGACAGTAAACTTTGGAATAGATATAACAAGCCCCAATAAAGGTGACATAACGTCAACTAACGAAATAGAGGTTAGGTTTACTGTCAGCCATTTTGAAGCAAAAAATGTCAATTATGGGGTTTTTGTGGATAATGTTGAAAAAGGCTCTGGAGAAGCGGTTGTTGGGGCAGAGAATGTTATTCATCTAAAAAACCTTGAACAAGGCAGCCACTCATTGTTTATAGAAGCAACAGACGACAAAGGCAGGAAAGCCTCTTCAAATGACGCTAATTTTGTTGTAACTTGATAACCTTTATAAATAAGTTCCTTTATTCTGAATAGGACATGGTAGACGCTGTTTTAGACCAAAGAAGGGCAAAATTAGTTGGCTGGATTAAAAGCTGGATTAAAAAATTCAAAATTAGATTTTTAATCTATCCTTTATTAGTTGCTATACTCTGGTTTGGGGCTTTTATCAGGACAAGAAACCTTCCTCTGCTTGAGGGAAAATATCTGATAGAATTAGACAGCTATTATTTCATGAGGATTGCTAAACACATCCTGAATCATGGCTCATTGATGGCTTGGGATAATATGAGGTATGTCCCTTTAGGCCACGATCCTAGCACAGAAAACGTCTTTCTAAGTTATGTTATCGTATACCTGCATAAATTTTTGATTATCTTTTTCCCAAATCTGACGCTAGAAAAGACAGATATCATTTATCCAGTAATCTTCTTTGTTTTAGGCCTTATAGTCTTCTTTTTTCTTGTCAAAGCCTTGTTTAATGAAAAAATAGCATTGATAGCAGCTGCAATTTTAGCAGTGACGCCAGCTTACCTTTACAGGTCAATTGCAGGATTTTCTGATAAGGAATCATTGGCATTATTCTTGCTTTTCGTTACATTCTATCTTTATGTTAAGGCATGGCAGGCAAAAAAATACGATCTTTTGTTCGCATTTGCAGCCGGAATAACCACTAGCTTGATGGGCTTAGCCTGGGGAGGATTTAAGTTTGCGCTTTTGATAATAGCATTATTTAATATTGTCCTTTTTGTGATAAACAAATTTGAAAAAAAGGATGCCTACAATTACGCAACTTGGCTTTTCACACTAATCTTCATTTTATCTTTCCTGACGCAAAAATATGGGGGTTTTATTGAGATTGTCAAATCAATCTATTTTGCGATTCCTTTAATGATCTTGGCCTTTTTTATAGGCAAAATCCTTTTGGATAAAATAAAGCTAAAAATAAATTTCCCAACAAATCTGCTTTCAATAGCATCAATTCTGATTATCGCTTTGATTCTTGGCTTGTTGATCATGCCTAGTTTTGTCTTTGAGCAATTCAATGAAGTTAAAGAGCAGATGGTTAACCCAATGGGAAGAAGCAGGGTAATGTTGACTGTCGCAGAGTCAAAGCAGCCTTATTTTACCGATTGGACAGACACTTTTGGCTTGTCATATTTCTGGATTTTCTTTTTTGGCTCTATTGTGATGTTTTATTTATTAACTGAGCCAATAGGCAAATGGCGAAAGTCTTTAACATTAGCTTATGCATTCTTCTTAAGCGGCTATATTTTCAGCAGGATATCTCAATATTCCCTGTTTAATGGAGATAATGCTATCTCGCAAATATTGTTTTTTGGCTCTTTGATCGCTTTTGCAGCAATAATATTCTATTCTCTTATATATTTTTACTACAAGAATAAGGGCGCATACAATTCAATAAAAGAGTTAAGCAATAACTATCTTTTTGTATTTGCCTGGTTTGTTATATTGGTTATTACTGCACGAGGAGGCATAAGATTGCTCTTTGTCCTTGCTCCAATCACAGCAGTGATGGCAGCTTTTTTAGTATCATACTTATTTGAAAAAGCAATAAAATTCAAGGATTTATTTTACAAAGTTGTTGTTGTATGCCTCATCATCCTTATTTCAGTCCCTATTTATTTTGTATTTGCAAAAACTAGCCTAACACAAGCATACTATACTGGCTCAAGCACAGACAAGCAATGGCAGGATGCAATGGCATGGGTTAGAGAAAAAACACAAAAAAACGCAGTATTTGCCCATTGGTGGGATTATGGATATGCAGTGCAGACATTAGGAGAAAGGGCCACTGTTTTAGACGGAGGAAACTATATTGGCTACTGGAACCATCTGATGGCAAGGCATGTTTTAGCAGGAAAAAATTCTACTGAAGCTTTTGAATTTATGTATGTCCATAACGTAACCCATCTATTAATAATCTCAGATGAGATTGGCAAATATGCTGCTTACTCAAGCATTGGCTCAGATTCTAACTATGATACATTCTCATGGATCGGGACTTATATGATGAATTCACAGTCAACTTACAAAGAAGGAAACCTTACAGATTATGTTTTCCAAGGCGGAACAGCTTTAGACGAAGACTTTAGCTATAAAGAAAAGATTTTCCCGCAAAAAGAGACCGTAATAGCCGGGTTTATAGTGCCGGTTTATGAAACAGATTATGAAATGGAGATTAAGCAGCCAAAAGCAATAATCTATTATAAAGGCGAGAGAACAGATGTTCCAGTTGAGTGCATGTATGATGATGGCAAAAAGACATTTTTCAATGAATCCGGATTAAAAGGCTGCCTAAGGATTTTTCCTTACTATCTAAACCAGAGATACCAGCAGGAGAACGGCGCTTTATTATACGTTTCAAGAAAAGGCCTTGATGCAATGTGGACCAGGCTATTCTTGTTTGAAGAGGATATCCCTGGCTTTGAGTTAGCCTATGATGATAGCGACCTTTATAATTTAGCTATTTATGGAGGCAGGCTGATGGGGCCATTGAAGATCTGGAAGGTAAATTATCCTAAAAATTTTACAGTAAGCGAAGAATTAAGAGAATCATACACTGCAATCACCACGCCTGAATGGATGATCCTGGACCAAAGAAGCCCCTGGAATGAATAATAATCAAAATAATAATGGATTATCAATAAAAATTTAAAGTCAGAAGTTAAAGTTTAATTTTAAAATAAAAACAGCAACTGTAATTTTAAAATTAATGGTGATTATTAACCACTAAATTCAAAATCAAAGGATAAAAATAAATTTTGAATATAAAAAATTAAAAAACGTATTTTAAAATGAAAAAAGAATTGATTGCGCAATTAAAGAAATCTTTTGAAGAGTCGGCATATGGGGAGCAAGGCGTTGAGTATTGGCTTGCAAGAGACTTGCAGAAACTGTTGGATTATGAAGAATGGAGAAATTTTGCCAGTGTGATAGAGAAAGCCAAAATTTCATGCAAGAATTCGGGGCAGAATGTTTATGATCATTTTGTTGGCGTCAACAAAACGATACCTATGCCAAAGGGCGCAACTAAAGAGATTGATGATTTAATGCTTAC
>CAZKBD010000048.1:0-14202 GCA_964550945.1 uncultured Methanosarcinales archaeon | reverse complement strand
TTCACGTATCCTGAATCTTTGGTCGTCTTGATATTGTCGAGTGTATTGTCCAAATAATTCAACGTATTCAGGTTTGATGTATGAAAGATGATCCAGATCCACTATTGGATACCTTATTAGACCCCTCAGTTTATTTTCTAAATACACCTTAAAAGTTGATAGACTGAGGTCAGTATCTTCTACAGAAAGTGTTCTATCGAAGAAAATAGTTTGGATAACAGGATTAACATTGGATATATGTGTAAAAGGGATGATAATATGAGAATCACCACAGGTTACATCTTCACTGACAATCCCTGCCCTACCATCTAATACTGCATAGACGCTTAACAAATCTGCAGTACCTTCTGAAAGATCATAAATTAATCTCATCTTTGCAAGAATTTGATGAAAGATAGGTGCATGATTTTCATTCATATCCAATCCTATTGGTATGCCACCAGCCTCACCGATTTGAAAATAAACCTGTTGAGGACCGACAATGTTAGGCCCAAGATCAACTCTCTTGTTTTTATCCCTTAGTCCCATTTGTCTTGCAAGGTCATATATTCTTCTAACTAAATCTCTATCTTCCTGTATTCGTGCATGGATTTCCCCATATTTTTCGTCAAAGGGTATCATAGCTCACGTATTCGAAATCTGGTGTCTGTTTCGTACTGTTGGCAATATTGTTTGTGCAGTTCCAGATATTTTGGACTGATTTGTGAAAGATGGTCAAGGTCTACAATCGGTGTTCTAATAGGTTTTCTAAGCTCTGATAAACTACCTATGCCTTTTGCCACAGGAGTATTAGGATCAAAAACATGAAAACATGTTCTGTAGATTCCATCCATTCCTTCATCAAATATGTTCCATAACCAATTTAAATCTCTTGATTCATAGTTTATACCTGCTAGATCTGTAACTCCATATCTCCCGTCACAAGACATATCCTCACTTACTAATCCAATTTCTGAATAACTCTCTTTTTCATCTGAAACCAGTAATGCGCATACTTTTGATAAATCTGCTTTTCCTTCAGATACTTCATAAACCAGCCTCATGTTTGCAAGAATTCTTGGAAAATTAAGTAGGACATGGTCGCTGTTTAGGTTCAACCCCAAACAGATTCCCTCAATAGAACCACAAGGAAAATAAGTTGGGGGTTTTATCAAGTTCCCATCCTTAACCTTTCCGTCAAATGGGTTAATAATCCCCTTTTCCCTTGCTAACCCAAAAAGGATTCTAACTAAATCTCTATCTTCCTGTATCCTTGCATGGATTTCAGAGTATTTTTCGTCAAACGGCATCATTTTATCACGGTCTAATTAAGATGTTATTTACGTCGCCAATAAATATTGAGCCTATTCCATCTCTAATTTGGGCAAGCAGCATTCTGCTAATCGCTTCCTCCATCTTCAAATCGTCATCAGCAAGACGGCTTTCATGTCTTGCTATCTTGGGTGCAATTTTGGGATTCTGAAAAAAGGCAGTTAGTCTACCCATATAACTGAGATATGATTCTAAAAATTCAGATCCATTATGTAGGAAATGAAAATGATCTGCTCTGATATCTTCTACAGTATAACCTCCTCTAGTCAGGTCCTCTGTTATTGTGCATTTAAAACCATGTTCATAAAAATTCAGCTCATTTGAACCATGATCCGTTACTCTAACTGTTCCATCTGGACCAGTAGAAATTGCAACTGTGTGATGATCCGCTACTTTAAACCCATTTTCTTCAATGAATCCGAAATCTCGAAGTAAAGCAACTAATCGTTCTTGAGTTTGAGTATATTCGCCTCCCATTTTGTCCAATAAGGTAACAGAAGGATACTCTCTGCAAAAGCAGAAAGGATTGCTTGCTTCGCACATCGGTGTTATTTTGGCCAAATACCCATTCTCAATTTGAATTGGTACCCTAGTTCCAGCTGCCAATACTTCACGAGAATGTAGATAGAACGGATAGTTGATTGCTTGGTTTGGAAAGATTACCATCTTTTCCATGCATTCAGTAATCTTTATGTGTCTGCAATGTGTATAAACCAGAGGGATCAATGCCGGATCTAAATTTTTCAGCTGAGCTATATAATCTGCCTTAGTTCTGTTTAGCAATTCCTCAAGCTGAGTGCATGCTTCTTTCATCCCACCATAAAAATCGTTTACCATAATCCAGTAGAATATTCGGCGTTATTTAAGCTATAGTTGTTGTCTTATACCACAACAATTATAAATAACAAGGTATTTCCATCACAAATGCTAAAAGAAACACTCACACAACTCGGATTAAGCCCATCAGAAGCAACAATATACCTGCATCTGCTAGAAAAGGGGGCTAGTTACGCAAACAAGATCAGCTCTGAAACTAAACTCAACAGGACAAACGTCTATGAAGCTATGGATAGGTTAATCGCAAAAGGCCTTATCTCATTTATAACCAGGAACAAGATGAAGTGGTTTGAATCAAAATCACCAGAATCAATCTTCTCATTAATCAAGGAAAAAGAAGACGAGATAAAGGCAACAAAAAAGAACCTTTTTGAAAGCATAAAAAAAATCGAAATGAGCCCATATAAAAAATCGTTGGAAGCTCATGTTTTTGTTGGCAAAAAAGGCTTGAGAATGTTGTATGGGGACATATTGGAAGCCAAAAAACCTGTTTCTCTGATAGCTGCTGAACTTCAGTTTAAAGACATTTTTGGCCCTTACTTTGAGTTGTGGCATAAACAAAGGGCAGAAAATAAGATTAAACAGAGAACAATCCTATCATTAAAGTTTAAGAACAAAGTGGAAAAAAGAGATCTTTTAGAATACAAATTCGTTGATGATAACTACACAAGCCCAACAACGACCATCATTTACGGGGATAACTGCTTATTAATCCAATGGTCTAAGGAGCCGATTGCAATTAAAATCCAAAACAGAGAGATAGCCAAATCACATTTAAATTATTTTGATATGCTTTGGAATTCTTAAATGCCAGAGAACTCATTTCACAAACTCTACATTAGGTTTGTTCTCAAACTTTTGGTCTCCTGTCAAAAATTTGATTCCCAACTCCAAAGCAAGGGCATATCCAACACAATCAACATAGCTAACCTTTTCTTTTTTATGCGCTAATTTGAATTGCATTCCATTCCTTATAGAATTGTTTGAAATCGGCACAACAAATTTAGAATATACCTTAAAGTACCTCTCTGCAGTATCTTTATCAAAATCATGCAGGAAATGGTAGTATAGCTCGATTAAATCCAATTTTGAGGTTACAAGAACAGAATTAGTATATTTCTCATAATTAGGGTTCCCTTTAATTATTTCAATGATTGCGTATGTATCTGCGAAAAATATCTCCTCAGTCATATCCTTCATCAATTTCATCCATTATTTGCTGCGTTGGCTTCTTGATTTTCAGTGTGCCAAATGTATTTTTGATTTCATTCACATCTCCCACCACTAAAAATCTGACCTTCTTTTTTCCGGATATGTGCTCTTTCTCTATTATCTCCTTGGGTATAGTTATGCCTATTGAGTTCCCCCATTGTTTTGGAACTGCTTCAAATAATTCCATGTTTAAGTCACCAATAAGATGTATAATCTAATTATATATAAACTTTTTGATTCCTGGCTGCCAAAACCGCAACCTTTATATACTATTAAAATAAGTAATATAAAAAATAGGTTATAAAACATATAAACTAATGATTAATATAATATTAAAATTAATAGTATGGTAAAAATACAAGAACTTCCATCAGGGCAGCTGATATTGACTATCCCTAAAAAGATAGCAGAATACGAGGGAATAGGCAAAGGAATGGAAGTTGAATTCAAGAAGCATAAAGAAGGATTCATTTTAGAGGTAAAAAAAGATGGATAATATATTTTTAGATATCGGATTCATCATAATAATCGCTACCTTATTTGCTTACTTGGCAAACTTGCTGAGGCAGCCTTTAATCCTCGGCTATGTCTTGACAGGCATAATAATAGGGCCAGTTCTGGGGCTTATCACAAACACAAATGTCATCGAAACACTTTCAGAGATTGGAATAGCTTTCCTATTATTTATAGTTGGCTTGCAGATTGATTTAAGAAAGTTGAAAGATGTAAGCTTTGTGTCATCTATAGGCGGGCTGATAAACATTACTGTATTATTCTCATTTGGATTTATTTTCGCTTCTATGGTAGGCTTTGCCAGTGTAGAATCATTATACTTAGGCCTTATTATCGCATTCAGCTCAACAATGGTGGTTATAAAATTATTGTCTGATAAAAGAGAGTTAGACACATTGCATGGAAGGATAATTATCGGCTTCTTGTTAGTAGAAGACATTGTAGCGATAATAGCAGTCTCTGTTATTACAACATTAAATCATTTCTCATTACTGGCTTTATTGCTGTCATTGCTAAAAGGCTTGGCAATATTTGCAGTTGCGATCCTTGCTTCAAAATATGTATTCCCTACTTTTTTCAAGTTTGCGGCAAAATCACAAGAGCTGTTATTCCTGCTGGCTGTGATGATATGCTTCTTATTTTCATTATTATTCAACCAGATTGGCTTTTCGATTGCAATAGGGGCGTTTGTCGCAGGCATTTCATTGGCTAATCTGCCATACAATATAGAGATAATAGGAAAAGCAAAATCATTAAGGGACTTTTTTTCAACAATCTTCTTTGTTTCATTGGGGATGCAGCTGTTGATCGGCTCAATTAGCAGGATACTAATTCCTCTAATTGTGCTTGTATTGTTTATCTTATTTGCAAAGCCCTTGATAATAATGTTTGTCTCATCATTTTTCGGCTATGAAAAAAGAACATCATTTTTAGCTGGCTCTTCATTAGCCCAGACATCAGAATTCTCATTGATAATAATATCCCAGGGCCTTATTCTTGGCCAGGTATCACAGGAAATATTTACTTTAGCGGTTATTTTAGCATTAACAACAATGACTGCAACCGCTTATTTTATCAAATTCGAAGACAAGATCTACAGGAAATCTGCTCCTTATTTGAAGATATTTGACCTGTTTGCAAGATCCTCTAGCTATAATCTTGAGTATATCCCCAAGAAAATGAGTAATTTTGTTTTGATTTGTGGCCATAACAGGATAGGCTACAGCATAGTAAAAACACTAACAAAAATGAAAAAGAAGTTCTTGATAGTGGACTTTAACCCAGAGACTATAAGGGATTTAATCAAAAATAAAACCCCCTGCCTCTATGGTGATGTGGGAAATGTTGAGATTTTGGAAAGATTGAACTTAAAATATGTATCGATGGTTATCTCAACTGTTCCAACGCAGCAGGATAATCTGCTTCTTATCAAAAAATTGAGGGAAGTGAATAAGAAAGCGCCGATCTTCGTAACCGCTAACCAGGTTGAAGAGGCTCTCCATCTTTATCAATCAGGAGCCGACTATGTTATACTGCCTCATTTTTTAGGCGGTGAGCATGTTTCAGTTTTAATTCAAAAATCATCTGATAATATCCAAAAGATGCTAAAAACAAAGAAAGAGCATATAGAAGAGTTATACAGAAGAAAAAATTTGGGCCATGAGCACCCAAGCCATAACGAGAAGTGATAAGATGAAAGAAAAAATCCAACTAAGGTCAAAAGCAAGATTACTTGAGCCGATATTAATGATCGGAAAAAATGGCCTAAGCCCTGGAACAATAGAAGAAGTAAAAAAACAGTTGAAAGAGAAAAAACTGATTAAGATTAAGATATTAAAGAGCGCTTTAAGAAACCAAGATAGAAAAGAGTTTGCAAAGGAATTGGCAGAAAAAACAAGCTCAGAGATTATTGAGCAGGTAGGATTTGTCATTGTATTAAGATGTGGTGCTAGATGATAGACGAATCAAAATTAAAAGAGTACAATTTTGAGCCAGAGTATGCTGAAGAAGCTAAGGCAATGGAGGGCCCTCCTCTGTTAGAGTTTACTGGCTATCCTCAGTCTGCATTAAGATACAGGCTGCATGTTGAAGGCTATAATATCTCAATTGAAGAGCCCTATTTCTGGGTATTGCACTATCTGGAATATATGCAGGGCTTTGCAAAAAGAGACATAATAAAGATCACAGACATATTCTCTGCAGCAGAAAACTCTGCTTTTTTTGGCGCTTCATGGCAGCGCATTGGCTTGCAGCAGGATAAGGTATCACAATTTTTAGCGACAATCGGCAAGATGGTCAAAGAATTATTCCAGCTTGTCAGAGAATTAAGGGTGCTGGATGAAAGGCTTGGCTATTATGCTGACAGCTATACAAGAAGCCCAAGCTCAAAAAGCGCAGAAATCACTTTAAAAGGCATATGGATAGACATGGTCGAGCAGGGAGCGAAGAATCCTGCTTCTGTTTATGGGATGTCTCGAGAAGTGCAATTTACAACATTGCCTGATCTGTTCTTTGACGCTCCTCCTATGAACCAGGAGGATGTTGATATTGTTGTAGAGCAAAAGTACGGCCAGTTCAACAGAAAAGTAAGAGAAGTATTAGTTAGAAAATTAAGGACATTTGTCGCGTGGAAACAGCATACTTTTGAAGAGCTGAAAAATAGAAGGATCTTTACATTAAAATATCTCAGGCAGCATTACGAGATCATCAAGATGTATATGGACTGGGTAAAGCCTTATCTGAAAAATCTGGAAAGATTAAGGATGGACCAGGAAAAGATGAAAAGCCCAGAATTGCTGGTTGCATTTGAGACATCAATACTTGAAGTTGAGATTTTAGCGACAAAATTGACTAAGCCGAGTGATCCAGTAAAGTCATGCATATTATGCCATTTCCTTTTCAGGACAAGGCCAGAGATGAGCTATCAGCAGGAAGGCTATCAAAGAGGTCCAATCCATGTCGGAAGGATTGAGATGGCATTCAGAGCCTATGCATGGGATGAAAAAGAGATTGAAAACTACATTAAAATGAAAAAGAGAGAGGATTTTGAATTGCTTGGCTTGATTGATGCATCTGTTAAGGCTGCTATGGAATCATTGGGAGATGAACTGATGAGATACTTGTCAGAAGCAGGCGAAGACATGGGCGCTAAAAAGACGGTTATGGATAAAGGAAAGGCATTAAAACAAAAACCTTCTGTTTTCAAAGGTTTCCAGAATTTATTCCTAACAGCTAAAAAAACAGTTACAAAACAAGAGAAAGTGAGTGTATTAAGAAAATCCTTGGCAAGATCAAAAGCCCAAACAACAGCCGTGTATAATATGTGGAACACGTATCATCATTTCAAAAAGCATCATGCAATGCTGAACTGGTAAAATGGCCCCTAAACAACTAAGAGCAGTAAGGACAATCCCTCAATTTAAAGTCAAGTATAAAGATGTATTCCATCTGAAAAACCTTTATATTATGATGCACGAATACCTCTCTGAAGAAGGCTGGAGAGGCCCACTTAGCAGTTCATATGGCGTCTTTTGGCACCACGATATCGAGACATTATACCTTGAAAAATTCTGCCAAAAAGGCCTTCACGCTGGCGGCAAAGAGATGTGGGTTTACTGGAGAACTACCAAGTCATATGAAGGGAAATTTTCAGGATATTTTAAGAATCATCTTGACATAGATTTCCATATGGTCTACATGCAGGACATGGAAGTCATGCATCAAGGCAAAAAGATGAAGGTCCAACAAGGCGAAATTGAGATATTTTTTAGGCCATGGATAGAGTCTGATGTCCAGAAGAAATGGAAAGACCATTGGCTTTTGAAGCACTTTCAGGAAATTTATGAGAGCAGGATAATGGTTCAGGATCTTGATAAGCGCGAAAAAGAGCTTTGGAGAGAAGCTTATAGGCTGCAGAACAGAGTCAAAAGATATTTTAACTTGAGAGTGTTTATCCCAACACCAGAGCCATTCCACTACCCCATTTATGGCTATGAAGGATGATAGATGATAATGGCTGACCAAGAATTAGACGAAACAAAGAAATTAATTCCAGAAGATCGAATTAGAAAGCTAAAAGAGATTGCAAAGCGCAATGAAGCTGAGATAAAAAAAGCTGAAGCTTTGATAAAGCAGAGTGAAGCCGAGATTAAAGAAGAAAGCAAAAAGAAATTTCCTATTCCAGAGCAAGAAGAGGTTAATATAGGCAGGTTGTTTAGAAGAGAAATAGAATTAGAGCAAAAGGTTGAAGAAGAAAGAGTAAAGCCCAAAGCTAAAGAAGAGGCAACGCGCCAATATGAGATACAAGAGCTGAGATATGCTCCAAGGCAGGAGCTTATACACAATTGGGAAAGTGTCAAATCAGAAATATACCACGCGATACAGGAAGGCGAAACACTATCTAATCAACAGATGAGCAAGCTTGACACAATAATGTATGCAACCCAATCAAAGATGCGTGATGGCTCTTATGTGAGAGATTCTAGAGAAATCCACGAAGCAGCTAAAAGATTAAGAGATAGGTATAAAGGATAAAAATCAGAGATTTATTAGGATAGTTATAGAATGAAATCAATCTCATTTCTAGTGGTTGTGTAAGAGAATCTTTCTGAAAGTTATTCTGCTACATTCAAAACCACAAAGTTTAAATATAAATACGGACAATGTCCGTATTAGTGTGAATAAAAAGAATAAAAAAGGCCCTTCTAATAGAGAAATTATTAGGAGATATTCCGAAATTAAGATACCCCTTTCTATTTTAAGAAACAAGCCATTAACAACTTATGAGGCCCTTATTGCGTATATGAAGGATGATTCTGGTCTTAATTATCATAATATTGCTGTATTGCTGGATAGAGATGAGCGGGATGTAAGGAAGGTCTATTTTAGAGCTAAAAAGAAACTAGGATGAAAAACAAAATAAATTGTAGATTGGGAAAGATTTTGCCTATTTTGATTTTGCTAGCTGTAATCCAATTTGCAGTAATCGCTGCTTCTAACGATACCCCAATTTTAAACATTTCAGTCAATGAAACTCTATTAGATATTGCAACAAATGAGACAAAAGCAATTAACGAGAGCCTGGATATGTCAGAAATCGCTAATGCGCACACTCAAGGGGTTTTAACCCAGAGTAAGCAAGCGATTTCTGAGCATGCTCAAGAACACGCCCCGCACTTTAGTGCGGCGGTTCTTGACATAACCATACATTTTAATCAAGATATCAATGAAAGCAAATTTGTTGCCCTCCCAACCAATGAGAATGAGAGCAATGATTCAGCAATAATAGGCATAGAAACGATTAACAATAAAAATATAATACCACTTGTGAATGAAACTGCACTTTTTAACCAGACTAATGAAACTGAGATTATTAATGAAACAAACATAACTCAATCTGTGAATGAAACTGCGCCTCTTGATAATGAGACTAACGCTTCAAATGCAACCATAATCAACGACACAATAATCATAGAACCAAACCAGACTAATAACACAAATATAACTGTGAACGAGACTATTCCTTTAAATCATACTATCAATGTAATAGAGCCTATTAATGATACAAACATGACTATGAATGCAAGTATTAGGGTGATAAACGCAATTCAAGGAAACGCTGAAATCGGAAAGCCAGTTGAATGGACCCAAGAGGTTGAAGTTACCAATAACGCACCTGAAGAAAGGGAACTATCCTTTAATGTTACCATTCCGGCCGAAGCTGAAGACCTTACAATTAAGGATAAAAGCAAGAATTTGCGCCCTGTTAAAGAGATCATCAAAGATAAAAAAAGGCAGATTGAATTCAAAGAAGTGATAGGTGTATATGAAGGAGATAAGTTTGAGGTAACATATAAAACCCCTTCTCCCAAAAAGTTGGAATCAGAGACATTTATTAATGGTAAGATTACTAAAAATATTACTATTTATTCTGATGTGTCTATCCATTATAGTGATGTTTTGTCATATTCAGATATGCCTGAAGTTAGAGAGGAGCAGGTTAAGTTTTATTGGATCGATAGTGACAAAAGGGATATATTACTGGATCAAAGATTCAATGTTACCCTATACGACACAAATAACAATGGATTAGTCGATAAGATCTCATGGATAGTTCCACAGCTTTCTGAGCAGCATTTTGTCCTTGAGATTATTCCAATAACAAAAGCAATGCATCTTGATTCAGATAGGGCATTTATAGCAGATATCTATGATTATGTCAAGGCAAAAGATGACAATTGGGCTTTAGTTAATAATGCAGAATATGTCAGAGTCACTTTTGAGAAAGCACTTGACAGTACAAAAGATATTACTATTTACGCAAGAGGAAATGGAAGCATATTGGTTTATGAATATGAAGGGAATGAATCAATCGCTTTTTTTGATTCTGTAACTGAAGAGAGAGAATACAAAGTATATCTTAATAGGTTGATTGAAAAACAGGATACTTTTGATCTAAGAATTATAGGAAGTGTAGATTTTGACTATATTGTTGATCCTTCAAATGAACTGAGGTTATACGTTAATATTACAGGTCAAGGCGGATCTTCATCTGATCTTACTATTACCAGTGCTAGTAATGTAACAGGACCTCCGGATGGTCTTCGCGCTTCTACAGGTACCAAGTGGGATAATGAGAACTGGTATTTCTACATGGAAAATACAACCCAAAGAGGCGACATATCTGCTGTTAATGTAACTTTCTATAATATTTATGCTGTTACTGATGCTCAAGGAAGTGATGAATTCTGGATATCATGCAATGGTACACCCATGGCTGATCCCACAGGAACTGGAAATAATGATTGGGACGACCTTTGGAGAAGCTCAACTTTACCATTAGCACCAGTGAACTGGACTTTTGATCTAATCGCAAACTGCAGTGTGAACACATGGCTTGAGATAAACAATACTGCATTAAAGATAACCTCAAATAAGGCTGCAGGAGAGGACACTGTTACATGGTTCCTTGATGCCATAGAGATGCTAGTAGTATATGGGGATTTTAACCCTCCTTCAATTACTTTAAATTATCCTGCCAATAATTCAATACTAAATTCGACGTCTGTTAACTTTAATTGGACTGCGACAGACAGCGTAGCTGCGGTGTTGTCCTGTAATTTGACTGTTGATGGTGTTATTAATGCTTCAAATATCTCCTCCACAAGTGGAACTTCAACAAATTATACTATTGCTGATGTTAGTGAGGATACACATACATGGAATATAAGCTGTTGGGATAACGTCAGCCACGTGAACACCTCTCTTATGTATAGCTTTACTGTTGATACAGTTTACCCTGCTATAAACTTCACTACACCTACACTAGCAAATAACACAGTCATTTCTGTTAATTGGGCATATATGAATGTAACTGCATCAAGTGCTACCAAGAATATCTCAACGTTCATCGATTATGACAACAGCTTAGTTGGCTGGTGGCGCTTTGATGATGTCAATGCAAGCGGAGATCCTCAGGATTATATGGGGAGGAATAATGGCAGCAAGCTTGGAAATGCTGCTCAGACCAGTGCAGGATATTTTGGGAAAGGATTTGAGTTTGATGGCAATGGTGATTACATAGAAACGGATAATTTTGTTAATGTAAACACATTTACCATCTCATTATGGTTAAAACCAAAATTCACATCTGATAACTCAATATTCTTCTCTAACACTAATGCAAATGATGGATGGGCTATAGTTATGGATAGAGCGTATCTTACCTGCAAGAATGGTGATATATGCCTATGGTTATATGGAAGTGGCAGCGGCGGGTATATAAATTATACTTATGATTTACCTGTTAATAATTGGTCTTATCTAGCTGTAACCCACAATGATCCAACAAATAGAGTTGAGGTTTATATTAATGGTCAACTGGTTCACAATGCAACTTCATCATGGAATCCTGTTACCTCTAGTGCTGATGAGACTTATATAAACAAAGGTGATAGTAGCTGGACTCCCGCTGACATGTATCTTAATGGCACAATAGACGATGTAATGATCTTTAACAGAACCTTAACTGCTCAGGAAATTCTTGCATTATACGCAAACACAACCTCAAAATATTTAGGTGTAAATATTACTTCCCTTAAAAATGGCTCGCATACATTTACAGCTTATGTACAAGATACAATTGGATATATAGATTTTGAAGAAAGAATCATATCAATTGACAACATAGATCCAGAGATTGCATTAAATTATCCAGCACATGGTTCAACATTATCTTCATCTTCTGTTAACTTTAACTGGACTGCGACAGATAATGTAGCTACTGCGTTATCATGTAATCTGACTCTTGATGGTGTTGTTAATGCTTCAAATATCTCCTCTACAAGTGGAACTCCAACAAATTATACTATTGCTGGTGTTAGTGAGGCAGCACACACATGGAATGTAAGCTGTTGGGATAACCTTAGCAATGTGAACACATCTCTTACGTATAGCTTTACTGTTGATACTGTCTTACCTTCGGTCAACTTCACAAATCCAACTCCTGCAAATGGCTCAGCAAGACAAGAAAGTTGGATTTATGTTAATGTAACTGCAGCTAGTTCCACTAAGAATATCTCAACATTCATTGATTATCACAATAGCTTAGTAAGCTGGTGGCGTTTTGATGATATCAACGGAAGCGGAGATCCTACTGATTATATGAATAGGAATAATGGCAGCAAGAATGGGAATGCTGCTCAAACTAATGCAGGATATTTTGGAAAGGCGTTTGAGTTTGATGGTAATGGTGATTATATTAATTTAGGGAATCCAAGTAGCTTGAATCCTAGTCATATGAGTGTTGCAGCTTGGATTTATCTTAAGGGATCTGCTGTAACAGATTGGCAACTAATAGTCAATAAGGAAAACTGGGACGTTAGTGGAGTAGATGATTCTTATACTTTCAGTGTTCAAAACAGTACACTAAAACCACAATTTGGAGTTTATATAAGTGATAGTGCTTTTTACGCAGTTTCTCCTACTGCAATCTCTTTGAATACTTGGACATATGTTGTTGGTACCTATGATGGTGAAAACATCGCAATTTTTGTTGATGGTATTCAGAAACTCTCAGATCCAGATCCTTCTGGAAATATAGACTCCAGTACAATAAACGTAGGAATTGGTGGATCAACCGGAACTTCAAATGTCTTCAACGGAACAATCGATGATGTAATGATCTTTAACAGAACCTTAACTGCTCAGGAAATTCTTGCATTATACGCAAACACATCCTCAAAATATTTTGGTGTGAATATTACTTCGCTTAAAAATGGCTCGCATACATTTAAGGCTTATACACAGGACACGGCTGGTTATATAGATTCTGAAGAAAGGACCATAGCAATTGACCAAACAAGGCCAGGAATTACATTAAGTTATCCAGCCTCTGGTTCAATACTACCCTCTTCTGTTAACTTCAATTGGACTGCGACAGACAATATAGCTACTATGTTATCATGCAACTTGACGCTCGATAATGTTATTAATGCTTCAGGCATCTCTTCTACAAATGGAACTCCAACAAATTATACTGTTGCTGGTTTTAGTAACGGAGCTCATACATGGAATGTAAGCTGTTCTGATAATGCAAGCAATGTAAATACTTCATTAACAAGAAACTTTACTGTGGACTCAATCAAGCCAGGAATCAACTTAAACTATCCTATAGATTATTTCAACACAACCAGCGATACAATTGACTTCAACTGGACTGCAATTGATAATTTAGATACTGGTTTAACATGTAATCTAACAATTGATGGTGTTGTAAATGTTTCTAACAATGAATCTGCTAATGGGACAGCGGTTAATTTTACTGTTGCTGGATTTAATGAAGGAACTCATACTTGGAATGTGACATGTATTGATAATACAAGTAATGTAAATACTTCTTTAACAAGAATATTTACAAGAGATATTACTGCTCCAGTAATTAGTTTGGACCTTGCTAATGAAATATGGCAGCAAAATGCATTAGTTAACTTCAGCTTTACAGCAACAGATGAAAGAGGTATTGGCACTTGTATTTTGTATGGTGACTTTAATGATAGCTGGGCTGCTAACAAAAGTTCAGCTAGTGTTGTAAGTGGCATTCAAACCTGGTTCTTGTTGAATCTGACAAATGGCAGCTATATCTGGAATGTATGGTGCAATGATACTGTTGGCAATGGTGCATTCAATGGAACAAACTATACGGTTTATGTTGATTCAATTGAGCCTTCTGTTGATTTGAATGCTCCAATTGATTATTTCAATACAACCGCTTCTTTAATCAACTTCAACTGGACAGCGATTGATAATCTAGATACTGGTTTAACATGTAAT
>CAZKBD010000047.1:0-14215 GCA_964550945.1 uncultured Methanosarcinales archaeon | reverse complement strand
TTGAAATCTAGTTTAGCTAATTCTTTAGCGATATAGATAAGGGCAGTCTCTGTTCCGCCTAGCGCTCTTTCATTTAGGGTGTTGCCATTGAACTCAATGCCTTTTGTGTAGAATACCAGCTTCATGGAATGAGCTAATAGATGATAATATAAAAATTTTAGGATTATTTCTTCTGCCAGTTATAGCTTCTTAATCTGGCGCTTTTGCCATAGCCGCAGCTGGAGCATTTCTTTTTCCTTATGTGATATGTCCTTTTTCCGCATCTCCGGCAATATATCATGTTCTTCTCGCCGGATTTCCTACCCATAGAATAAGTTCCTTTCATTCTAAATCAGCTTTTAAGCAGGTGATATTACTGTTATTGTATCTCCTCTGATAAATATTACGCCTAATTTTCTTTTGACCTGGCCATCTTCTCTTTCCTCAGCATCCTCAAGGACGACATTTATATGGATGTCAAATGCCTTAAGCTTGCCTACATACTGCTTATTGTTCTTAAGCTCAACAATAATTTGTCTGTCTCTTGCTCGATTTAATGTATCTAAAGGTCTTGATGCCTCAACCATAAAAACACCCCGCGAAATAATAACCAAGTGAATCTCCACCCCTATTTAAATGTTACGGAAATAATGCTATTGGGAGCATTTGCCGACAAGCGAATACAAAAACAAAAGATTTATATAGATGATAGTTTCCATTTCTGGATAGAAACTTACTGGGAGGGATTTTCAAATGAAAGGTTTTTTTTCAAGGTTGAAGAAGAGTCTTAGTTCTGATGATAGCTCTGACATACTGGATGAAGCAAATGAAGAGGGGTATGTTGAATTAGGCACTGAGCCAGAAGAGATGAAATCAAAGATTATTGTCAGGCCGTTTATTATTGAAGATTTTGAGCATATTAAAGGAATTCTGGATTCTTTGAGAGAGGGCCGCACAATAGCTTTAATCAATATCAAGCCATTGAGAGACAAGGATATTGTTGAATTGAAGCGAGCCATTAACAAGCTAAAAAAGACGTGCGACGCAATAGAAGGAGACATTGCGGGCTTTGGTGAAGACTGGATAGCGGCTGTTCCAAGTTTTGCACACATACACAGGCATAAGCCGGTTAAAAAGGAAGGGGCAAAACAGGAGATGAGTGAAGTTACAGAATACGGGACAGACGAAGATACGCAATGATCATTCAATAACAAGGCCGCATTTCTTGCAGAATCTTTCATCCCCTTTTCTATCTAGATTTTTGCTTCCACATTCGGGGCATTTAGTAATTTTCTCTTCCTTTTCCAGATTATCTAAAGATTTTTGATTAGCCATCCCAATTAGCTTAAATGTGGTCTTTAGTTTATAAATTTTACTGGAAAAAAGGCGTGATTCTAAAATGGATCAAAAAGATTGTCTTAAATGCTTGTTCAGCCAATATATGCTCAAGACTGTAGCAATTAATCCTCCAAGAATCATTGCTATGGCTATAGAGAGATACTCATAACCCATCATGAAAACAAAAAAATAAGATAAAGGAACTGCAATCACAAAGACGCGAACAACGTTTATGACCAGGCCGGGCATACCATAGCCAAATCCCTGCAGTATTCTGCTTGTGATCATTGTTATGGCCATAGCTGGAAATGTGAAGACATCCAGCATCATGTATGGAATTCCAATTTTTATAACCTCAGCATCAGCAGTAAATATGCTGATAAAAAATTGAGGAAAAATAAAAAAAACTATGCCAATCACCGACGCAATGATTATGCTTATACGTACAGCGTACCAGCTTACATCTTTAAGAAGGTTATACGCTTTAGCCCCATAAAACATCCCTGCTAAAGTCATTGCACCAATAGAAAGGCCATATATGGGGAGAATTGCAACACTTTCAAGCCTGCTTACCACACCAAAAGCAGCAACATGATTAACGCTAAAATGGGCCATTGCCTTGTTTAAGAATATGATATAAAACGACATAACCAGCATCATAAGAGTGGAAGGAAACCCTACTTTAGTTATATCTTTAAGGATTTCTGAAGAAAACCTAAACGATCTGAAGTTAAGCCTCAAATAAGAAACTTTTGATAAATAGTATATTGACTGGATAAATGCAAACAAAACAGCAACTGAAGTTGCTAAGGCAGCGCCCTTAATGCCCATACCTAACACAAAGATAAAGATGGGGGCCAAAATTATATTCAACGCCAGGGAGTATATGTCTATCTTCATTGCAGTCTTTGTGTCGCCCTGCGCTGAAAATATGCTGTTTATAGCGTATGACAGGAACATAAACACCACACCAAGCAAAATAATAAACATATATGACGATGCCATTTTCATTACTTCGCCTGATGCTCCTGACAGCTTAAATATAGTGTCTAGGAATGGGATAGACACAATCGCAATTGCTAATGAAGAGATCAAGGCAAGAACTAAACCATGCAATGCCGTGTTCTCAGCCTGGCTTTTGTTCTTTTCCCCTAAGAATCGCGCTATCCTTGAACTAATGCCTGAGTTAATGCCCAGGCTGATTGCGACAAGTATGAAGAAAAATGGCCAGGAAAAAGTGATTGCTGCTAAAGCTTCAGGGCCTAGCTTTCCAACAAAAAATGTATCAACAAGATTGTATAATGTTTCAACAACCGCAGCAGCTATCACAGGAATACTTACTGAAATCAGCGATCTCCTGGGATTCTTTATAAACCCATCTAGTTTTGATTCAGCCATAACTGGCATGAGATAACACATTATTTAAATAATGTTCTATACCCCTGACATCATATGGGCATTAATTTTAAATCGCTTGGGCTTAATGACCGGGCCATATTTGACAAATTCTTTGATAGTTATCAGCCTGAAGCATCAGAATTCACTTTTACAAATCTCTTTGCGTGGAAAGGCCATTATAAACACAGGCATACCATCTTTGATAACCACCTTTTGGTATCCTCCTTTTCTAAAGGAGAGGCTATTTTATACCAGCCAATTGGCGAATATCCTTGGTCGGTAATAGAAAAAATACTAAAACTTTCACCAAATCTAGTGTTTGA
Organism: uncultured Methanosarcinales archaeon; assembly: GCA_964550945.1. GTDB lineage: Archaea > Nanobdellota > Nanobdellia > Woesearchaeales > CAZKBD01 > CAZKBD01. The sequence continues at coordinate 11,177 of CAZKBD010000047.1, read as the reverse complement.
AAGGGTGGAGAAGAGAGTAGCTGCAAAACTGTCAGGAGAGTTGAATATAACACAACAGCGAGAGATGTTTGATTATATCTATTCTATAGACGAACTAATCAAGTTGCCAGGCACTAAATACTCAGCAAAAAGGAACTTTGTCAATCAATGCAAGAAATATAACCCTACTACCTGCATATTGGATGAAAACACAGTCAACTCTTTTTTTTCGCTGCAGGAAAAATGGTGCAATATTAAAAATTGCGTAAGTGATGAGCAATTGCAAGCTGAAGACATCGCAATAAAAGAAGCTCTCGCGCATTTTAAGGAGTTTAATCTTTTTGGAGTTTGTGTAGCCATAAACAAAAACATTGAAGCTTTTGCTATTGGAGAAAAATTAAATAATGGCACTTTCGTCGAGCATTTTGAGAAGGCGAACACAAAGTTTAATGGCATATACCAGTATGTTCTGCATGAATTTGTGAAAGCAATACCTAAAAATTTCAAATACCTGAACAGGGAGGAAGACCTGGGCATAGCAGGATTGCGTAAGTCAAAGCTAAGCTACAATCCTGTTAATATGGTTGAAAAGTATAGAATCTCGGGTTGACAGAAAATTGTACACAAAATTTATTAACCTGCTAATTATGCATGTGCCTTTATGAAACAACGCCTGCTTGGCATAAATACTAATGTATATCTATTAGGCATCGTCAGTTTCCTCACGGATGTCAGTTCAGAGATGATATTCGCGGTTTTCTCAATATTTTTTACTGTAATTCTAGGAGCATCAACAGTATTACTGGGGCTGGTGGAAGGGTTGGCAGATTTTGCATCATCATCACTTGATTATATATCGGGTGTTAGCTCTGACAGAACAGGCAAGAGGAAATTGCTTACAGGAATAGGGTATACGTTTTCAGCAATCGCGAAAGGCATATTGATATTTGCGAATTCTTCATTTATAGCCTCATTGTTCAGGGTGGTTGAAAGGCTTGGAAAATCATTCAGAGGGCCGCCCAGGGATGCATGGCTGTCTTCATTGACTACAGAAGCGAATAGAGGATTGTCTTTTGGCGTTCATAAAGCGCTTGATAAATCAGGAGCGATAATTGGGCCGCTAATAGCCTATCTAATCCTTAGCTTGATGGGGCAAAGCAAGGAATCTTTTTCATTACTCTTCAAGATAGCATTGATTCCTGCGATAGCAGCAGTCGTATTCCTTTTTTTCATAAAAGAAAATCCAATCAAGGCTACTGAAAGGGAGAACATCTTCAAGGCCTATAAAAACTTAAGTAGAGGATATAAGCATTACCTGTATACTGCAGGGATATTCTCCCTTGCATATTTTAGCTTCAGTTTCCTATTGTTAAAGGCATATATAGTGGGTTATGCAATAAAGGATATAGTGCTGTTGTACGCTCTTTTCAATATATCATTTGTAATCGTCGCAGCACCAATAGGGCTGTTGGGAGATTATATAGGTAGAAGGAAAATTGTATATCTCGAATATATTGTTTATGCGATTATGAGCATATGGTTCATATTTGCATCAACAAAGATGGAAATATTGATATTATTTTTTGTATTTGGCATATTCTACGCAATTGACGAAAGCCAGAGCAAGGCATACATCTCAGACCTAGAAATATCCAGAAGAGGCACTGCAATAGGATTCTATAATTTTATAACAGGAGTAATCTACTTACCAGCATCATTAGTTGCTGGATATCTATGGAAAATTAATCCAAATTATGCTTTTATGTTTGCAGCTGTTATATCTGTGGCGGCAATAATATTTTTTTCGATAAAATCAACAACCTCGCCTAAAGGCGAGGTATGTTGAAACTAAGAAAAGCATGTGATTGGTATACAGCGAGTTGTTGATTGTAAAAAAGGAAACCAATCCTCAATTAAAATCGAGGTATGCTTTTTTAGTAATCAAGGTGCGCTCCGGGGGATAGAAAATATCAATTAATAAAGATAATAAAAAATGGCTTTGTCGTCTTGGTATTTTTCTATAATCCAGCTTCTTTTCTTATTATCTTGGCTTTGTCTGTTATCTCCCAGGTGAAGTCAGGATCATTTCTTCCGAAATGGCCATAAGCAGCTGTCTTTGAGTAAATCGGCCTTTTCAAGTCAAGGTTTTGTATTATAGCTTTGGGCCTCAAGTCAAATGTTTTCTTTACTATCTCCTGAATTTTCTCTTCTGGAATCTTATTAGTGCCAAAACACTGGACATTTACATTAGTGGGCTGGGCAACTCCAATGGCATAGCTAAGCTGCACTTCGCATCTTTTTGCTATTCCTGATGCAACTATATTTTTGGCTACATACCTGCACATATATGCTGCGCTTCTGTCTACTTTGCTTGGGTCTTTTCCTGAGAAAGCTCCGCCCCCATGCCTTCCAACTCCGCCATAAGTGTCTACAATTATCTTTCTTCCTGTGACTCCTGTATCACCTTCCGGGCCCCCAATAACAAATCTGCCAGTAGCATTCACGTGAATATTTGTGTTTTCATCCATATATTTGCTGCAGATAGGCTGTATTACATGGTCAAATATCTGTTCTCTTAATTCTTCCTCAGATATGTCCTCTTTATGCTGTTGCGCTATGACAATATCAGTTGCTTTTATAGGCTTATCATCTTCATACAGGACAGTAACCTGAGATTTTCCATCAGGCCCAATATTCTTGATTATTCCTTCTTTTCTCACATACGCCAAACGCATAGTAAGCTTATGAGCCAGCATTATTGGCAAGGGCATTAGCTCATCTGTTTCATCAGATGCATAGCCGTACATCATACCCTGGTCGCCGGCTCCCTGGTCTTTGTCCTCTCCCTGGCCTTCTGTTACTCCTTGCGAAATATCAGGGCTCTGGCCATGGACTGAAACCCAGACCCCAGCATCATCACAATCAATTCCAAACAGAGGATCAGTGTATCCAATATCCCTTAATGTATTTCTTACTATCTTTTGCACGTCGGCATAGCCTCTTGTTGTTACTTCTCCAGCAACATGGACCGTGCCTGTTGTTGTAAGGCATTCAATAGCAACTCTGGAATTTGGATCCTGCTTTATCAACTCGTCTAATACAGAGTCAGATATCTTATCGCAGATCTTATCAGGATGCCCCTCAGTTACGCTTTCAGATGTTACAGTATATCTTTTTACCATTTTTGTACCTCCATTTAGGATCTCTATGAGCACTTTTAGATGCAACCTATAAAAACATTCTTGACAATAATATTCTCAAAGGAATAATTTACTACTCCCATATTCCGAAAATAATAAATATAGGTAATGATTATTATCACTGATATGCCTTTTGAATTGGAAGAAATAAAGGAAATAAGGAAAAAATTAGGAATCACGCAAAACGATTTAGCTAGAAGGGCAAATGTATCGCAGTCTCTGATTGCCAAGATTGAAGCAGGAAGGATTGATCCAACATATACTAAGGTCCAGAAAATATTCACTGCACTTAGCGACCTTGGCAAAAAGCATGAGCTTAAGGCAGAGGAGATAATGACTCAGAAAATTGTTTTTTTAGAACCAGAAGACGAATTAACTGAAGCGATAAAGAAAATGAAGAAATTTGGAATTAGCCAGATGCCTGTTGTAGAAGAGCATAAATCTGTCGGAATTGTTTCAGAATCAATAATATTAGAAGCAATGTTAGACAAAAAGGAAAAATTGAAGGTTAAAGATGTTATGGGTGAAAGTCCGCCTGTAGTCTCAAAAGAAAGTCCAGTCAGCGTTATTTCTAATTTATTGAAGTTTTATCCATTGATTCTTGTCTCAGAAGATGGCAATTTAAAGGGAGTTATTACAAAATCTGATTTGTTGGGAAAGATTTATTCTAGCTGAGGTTCTTTATTCTTCCAAATTTGTACACCTTATCAGCAACCACATAAACCTCAAAATCACTTAAATCCTGCTTTAAGAAAGGGCTCAAAAGCTTATCTTTTAATACATCACTTCCTTCTGTCACAAGGTTGAATGACGGCTGCACAATCAGGTTTTTGCCTTTGTATTTGCCTAATAAAAAGCACTTGAACAGCTCTGCACGGGCATTTTCCCTTATAGAAACAGCAGGGTGTTCATGGCCGATTATAATTGTGTTAATCCTCTTAAATAATTTCTTGTCTATATTTAACTTATCTGCTAATTTGTCGCCATGCATAATGAGATTATCATCAATACTAAGATAATCCACTATTTTTATATTCCTTTTTTTGGCTATTGGACCGAGAATAGTGTCATGGTTTCCCTTGATTAAGATGATTTCTTCACAATATTGCAATAGAAAATCAAGAAGCCTTATGGTATGCCTCCACTCTGTTTCTGAAATAACGCCAAATTCATGCTTTATGTCGCCATTGATGATGATCTTTTTTAGTTTATTACTTTTGCCAGCATTGAGCTGTTTGAATATTCTCTCTAGCCTTTTGATTATCTTATCGAATTGGAATCTTGGTATTAGCACCCCTTGCTTGTTAATGGCTTCTTCATAGCCAATATGGGTGTCTGCTATGATCAGGCTATTGCCTATGCAGAGGGCTAAGTCAACTATTTTTATGCCTTTTAGGATGTGCATAAAGTTAAGAATGGTTAATTTGTATAAATAGATTGTTATAACGCCCTAGGGTTAACAAAAAAAAATAAAAGAAAAAGAGATTCTTATTTTTGCTTAGATATACCATAGATTGCCTTTAGAGCAACAACAATTGTTGCTGGAAAGACAAACATATTGATGCTTCCTAACAATCCAATCATATATTTGCCTATTGTTGGAAGGGATTCTAGCTGCGCACTAATAGCGCTTCCTGCTGTAAACAAGGCAATCATTATTGCCACAGCAGCCATTAAATACTGGGAGGTTTCTTTTTCTGTCACATTAAGGAAACCAACAATCAATCCCATAATTACCAGCACAGGCACGCCAATGGATTGTAAGCTTGCTGGGAGTAGTCCCAATATCAAAGCGATTACAACTCCAATAATAAATGCCCATGCGCCCATTTTTCCTTCTTTGTCCATTTTTGCATCACCTTTGTGTTTTAATCTAAACTAAAAAAATAAAAAAGAAGAATTTAATTGTTTTGGCTTAATCTCCATACATCTTTAAGCCCAACAACAACAGCTGCTGGAACAACCAAAGCCATTATGCCCTGGAAGATGCCTGTTAAGTATTTGCCTATGACCTGTACTGTGCCTAAGCTACCTGCAGCTCCACCAGCATAGGAAACTATGACTAAGATGGTTGCTACTGTAAGAAATTCAGTTGTTTCTTTGCCGGTAACATTTAGGAAACCAACAATCAATCCTAGTACAACCAATATTGAGGTTAATACTGCTGTTGTTCCTACACCTAGAGGCAATGCCAGGCCTAATATAATAGCAAGTATCACTCCTATAATGAAGGAGTAATTGCCTATTTTCTTTTCCATTTGGATGACCTCCTTGTTTTGTTTATGCCCATAATGGGGCAGCTATTAGAGATGATTATCGTATAATACCTATATAAACCTTTCGGTTTTTAAGCAGTATTGATAATCAATAATGGTAAGCTTTAAATATAAGCTGTTCAACCTTATCGCCCTAAGGGGTTCATTATATACGGAGCTAGTTATGTTTGACTCAGACATAGAACAAAAGATTGTGGATTTTGTAAAAAAAAGCCCTATAGGGGTTACTTCTTCTGAACTTGCAAAATACCTTGATGTTAACAGAATGACCCTAGCTAAATATCTGGAAATAATCAAGGCCAGAGCATTGCTTGATTTCAAGCAGCTTGGAATGGCAAAATTGTGGTACATCCCTATGAATATCAATAAGGAAAAATTTTTGGAGAATGTTGTTTTGGACATAGTAGAGAACCTTGACAAAGGAGATCCAAAAGCCATAATCCATGAAGTCAGCATTAAAATCGCAAAGCAGATCGAGCAGATTTACAAGCAATTCTATAATGTCCAGAAACTAAGTGTTGACCAGATTGCAGATGCAATCATTGATGTGGAAACCAAGATAGGTGGAGAATTCAAGGTTGTGGAAAAAAGAAGCGATAAGATAATATTAAGAGTTGATAAATGCCCTTTTACAGCAAAAGTAAAACAAGCTCCTTTGCTATGCACTTTTACATCCAACATAATAGGAACAATAGCAGCAAATAATTCAGGATACAGCAAGGTCCATCTTAGAAGAACAATTGCGGGAGGAGACCAAGGATGTTATATAGTGGCTTATCTGAAGAAAACAAAAGAAAGCGAGAAAATAATACAATCTTAACAAGGCTCAATATACTCAAAAATCTTTCCTGCGTAATTCTTTAGGATTATCTTGTTATTGTTAGTCCCTAAGCAATAATCTGGCAGCAGGGGTATTTTACCTCCTCCACCTGGAGCGTCAATTATATAATGAGGGACAGCCAATCCAGAAGTATGGCCCCTCAGGCTTCTTATTATCTCAATGCCTTCTCTGACTTTTGTCCTGAAATGGTTTGTTCCTTTTACATAATCTGCCTGGTATATATAATAAGGCTTTACCCTTATCTTAAGCAGCTTGTGCATAAGCTCTTTCATGACCTTTGCATCATCATTAACGCCTTTCAGCAAAACAGTCTGGTTGCTTAATGGAACTCCAGCATCAGCTAGCATCTCACAAGCTTCTTTGCTTTGCTCGGTTATCTCGTTTGGATGATTGAAATGAGTGTTAACATATAATGGATGATACTTTTTTAACATGCTGCATAATTCCGGAGTGATCCTCTGAGGCAATGTGCAAGGGACTCTTGTTCCAATCCTTATCACCTCAATATGCTCTATCTTTCTCAATTCTTTCAGTATTGACTCAAGATAATTGTCTGAGAGCAATAAAGGATCGCCGCCTGACAAAAGAACATCCCTGACTTCCTTATGTTCCCTTATGTAATCAATCCCTTTTTGTATCTGTTCTTTGGTAATCCTTTTGAATGGATCGCCAACTTTTCTTTTTCTTGTGCAGAATCTACAATAGGTTGCGCATTGGTTTGAAACCAGCAACAGAACCCTGTCCGGATACCTGTGTGTTAATCCTGGCACAGGCATATCCCTTTCTTCACATAAAGGGTCGTCAAGGCCGAGGGAATCGCTAAGCTCTTTCACATCAGGAATGCACTGTTTCCAGATCGCATCATCTTTTTTCTTAATCAAGCTTAGATAATAAGGGGTGATCATCATAGGATATTTCTTGATAACAGCTTTGAGATCATCTTTGTCTATCCTGCACCTGCATATAGCATCCAAAACTGATTCATTTGTAACACTTTTTTTCAGAAGTATCTGCCAGATAGGCGTATTTTCAAGTTCCTGGGGATCTATTTTTGTGTAACTTGCTTTGATCAATGTTTTTTCTACTATGTCTTCCATCTAGCTAACACCTTTTTTCGCAACGGTTCGCAAAGTTTTTGATAATCTTGCGCACAAGAAAAGAAATATTTTCCGACAACAAACTCATGTTTTTTTCACCATAATCCTCAGATTTCCTTAAATTTTCTATGGAAATACTAATATATAAATGTAACGTTTTTTTGGTTTTTCCGTCGGGAAAAAACGAGATTTTTTTTATTTTTCTTCGGAATTTTTATTAAAAAATATATTTTTTATTTTTATCGACGGAAGAATAATCCCATAATTTTTATCAAATTGAATTTATTAGCATATTTTCAAATTTTTATTTTGTTTGTTAATCCTTATTGCTCAATTCTTCTTTGTATATTGATCCCACTTTTTTCTTTATGCTCGGAGGCATGCTGTATGAATTGTAAATCCCAAAAAATCTGTTATACAATTCATCTTCCCGTTTTTTTGCTTCAGTTAAATATTCTTTTTTGAAAATGTCCATAAGATATCCTTTCTTGCCTTTTCTGAATGCCAAATAAAAAGCAAAAAGCTGCTCGTCTCTGGCTGCCAAAGGCTTTTCGTATAATGTCGAGATATTCTTATTAAACAGAGGATACAGATTTTTGTATTTTTTCTCAAGAAAATTTTTATTAAAAGATATGGCCTTAGGGTTAATGCCTATAGATGTTAAATAGAGAAATGCTCTTGCGCACATTGCACAGTTATAGCACCACATCTCTTTTTTTTTCTTTATTTTCAGCAATGCGCAGGACATCTGGTATTTGGCTATTTTTGGATAGCGGTTAAATAATACCTTGACTTCGGCGATGTTATAAATAGGCTCTACCAAGCTTGTAACTTGTATGCTGTTATTCGTGAATTCTTTTAGGGATTTGTTTTGCTCTTGCATCCATTCACTGCTTTGGTCATATGAAGGATATACCTTGAACCCTTCTTTGTCGATAAAACAATCATTGAGGTTCTGCTCATTGCCAAATACAAGATACTTAGCCTTATTATGCTCAGCCAATGGCAAAAACATTGCAATATAAGCATTCATAGCATTCGCATTCACAATACCTTCAGATTTTTTTTTATTCATTCTCCTGACATCACAAATGCTGTTCAGTTCGTCTACAATAATAGCTGTTTGAGCATTAAATTCTTTCTTGAATCTTTTGATCAAATCTAGCTTATGAGCAGATTCTATATCCCAAAAGTCCTGCACCATGACTAATTTGGGTGCCAGATCAAGTTCTTTTGCGATTCCGTAGGATAACAGGCTGTCTTTGCCAAAAGACATTCCAATCAGAGCAGAATCGTTAGTGCCTATACCTTCAATCAATTTCATATTCACATCCCTAAATCTGGTTTTTTTATTTCTGAACATTTGCATTAGTTTTTTAGTTGATGTTTTGTCTTCTGCAGCTATTCTTGGCATATCTTTTATCATTCCTCTGTCTCCCAAATCTTTTAGGTAAGGCTTAGAAAAATTAAAATAGAATTCCTGCTCAAAGAACATAGAGTAAGGCGATATCTTCAGATAGGCTAGATTTTCTGCAATAGCCTCCCTATTTTCTTTTTTTATAGACCCCCATACATCTTTTGGATACAAAATCTTGCTGTTTTTCAGCAAAGAGGTATGAAATCCCTGTTTTAGAAAGTTAATCTTTATTTCCATTTTTTCTTCTGCAAGCACTTTCTAGTATTTTAGCTATTAGCTCTCTGTAAAGGTAACCTTTTGCTTTTGCCATGGCAGCCAAGCCAGCATCTTCAGAAATATCAGGATTTTGGTTTATCTCCAGTATGTATGGATTATTCTCCTTATCAACCCTGAAGTCAACTCTATAATAATCTCTGCAGCCAAAAATTGAGCCTGCTTTTAATGCCATGCATGTTAATTTTCTTTCCAATTCTTTTACTATATCTGCAGGGCATATCCGTTTAGTTCCTTTGTAGTCTACGCTGGACTTTTTCCATTTTGCATTATAATTGACAATATTGGGCTTCCCTTCCGGCAGATTAAAGCTTATCTCAGAAATCGGAAGCACTTCGCTGTTTCCAATAACAGCAACATTGAACTCCCTTCCCTGGATAAACTCTTCAACCAGAGCAGGCTGGTTGTAATCTGTGATGATTGTTTCGATCATTTTTTTAAGCTCCAGCTCATTTTTTACAACAGAATCGTCTTTGATTCCTATGCTTGCATCCTCTCTTGCTGGCTTAACAATCAATGGAAATCTTAATTTTGTTTTTTCGTTATTTTCATTAGAATGTTCAAAAATCTGGAATTCTGGAGTGGACAACTTATGGTAAGCCAGCAGTTTTTTAGCGATGCCTTTGTCTGAAGTGAGGGCAAGTGATAAATAATCCCCTCCAGTATAATCTATGCCGATTAGATCGAGCATAGCAGGGATATGAGGCTCAAATTTAGCATTTGAGAGAAAGCCATCATCGCATAGATTGAATATAAGGTTTATATCTTTTTTGTTTTTTCTTAATGTTTCAAACAGCTGAACGTCAGCTGGATAACTGACAACTTTATGGCCCAGTGTTTTTAATGATTTTATGACAGAATCTTTGTCCTGGTTTTTGTCCCTTCCTTCCCAATCTTTTTTATAAAGTGATGGCATATCCTGCCTTTCTGTGAAAATAACTGCAATTCTCATAGGTTATACCTTTTCAAGCCAGCATCTAGAATTTCTCCAATTAGCTTTTCATAACTCCAGCCATGAACATATGCTGATTTTGGCATTCTTGAATTCTCTTTGGGGTCTTTTATCAATCCAGCAGGGCTGTTCACTTCAATAACATTAGGTATGTCATCTTTGTCTAACCTTATATCTATTCTTGCCCAGTCCCTGCAGCCTAATGCTTTGAATGCTTCCAATGCAACATTAAGGATAGCTGCTTCAAGGTGCTTGCCTATCTTTGCCGGGCAAACAACTGGCTCAATTTTATGCTTTTTGATGTAATCTGGATTGTCATAGTGCCATTTTGCTTCATAATGGTCAAATCTGTTAAGCTCTTTTGGAAGATGGTCAAACTTAATTTCAACAATCGGGAGGATTAATGGAGCTTGGTTCCCAATCATCGAGACTGTAAATTCCCTTCCTTCTAAAAACTCTTCAGCAATCGCTTTTTGGCTATAACATTCTCTAATCTTTTTGACTATCTCTCTTAACTCTTCATTGTTTTTTACAAGATTCTCATTTTTTAATCCTTTTGAAGAGCCTTCTGCAACAGGCTTTACTAATATCGGAAACTTTAAATTGTTTAATTTTTCATTTTCATCAGCGAATACCTGAAATTTAGGAGTAGGAATATTATAATAACTTAGAATCTCTTTAGTTCTTGCCTTGTCCAGAATGATTGCAGAGCTTAATGGGCCGCATCCTAAGTAAGGGATATCCAATAATTCACAAAAAATGGGAATTTGGCTTTCTCGACTTTCTCCTCCGATGCCTTCTGCAAAGTTAAAAACAAAATCTATTTTATCCTTGTTGTTTTTTAGCTCTATGTATGCATCCTCATCCGCTTCTATTATCATCACTTCGTGGCCATTAGCTTCGATCGCGCTCTTTAAGTCATTTATCGTCTCTTTAGAATCAAATTCAGCATAGAAATCTTTAGGCTTATCTAAAGGCACTTCTCTTTTTTTATTGAACAGCAAAGCTATTTTCAAGACCATCCCCTTTAACAAGAATTTTTTGTCAGTAAATTTATTTTGGAGTAGATATTTAAATGTTGCTGTTTTTAGACTTTTGCGTTTTTTACAAAAACCTGTTCATTAAGTATTTTCTTTAAATTT
>CAZKBD010000046.1:11505-14420 GCA_964550945.1 uncultured Methanosarcinales archaeon | reverse complement strand
ATCCCACCAGTCACCGCTCTTGGCTCGCTATAGACTGGTGGAAAGAGGAATTCTAAATGTGTAGAAATAGGTTATTTAAATAGGCTACGCGTCCATGTCCAGTGCTAATGGGTGTCCAATGGGGCCCAAATCAATTATGCAACCCTAGCTTTTTCTCTTCATCAAACACAGCTATCCTTGTTTTAATGCTTGCATCTGGCACCGTTGATACTGAATCTATTCCACATTCAACCAAGAACCTGGCGAATTCTGGTATTGATGCAGCTTCTCCGCAGATCCCAATCTTCTTCCCTTTTTCCTTAGCTACCCTAATCACTTGGCTGATTAACCTTTTCACAGCCTCGTTTCTCTCATCGTATATTCTAGAAACCAGCTCACTATCCCTATCCAGCCCCAAAGTCAATTGAGTCAGATCATTTGACCCTATGCTAAATCCGTCAAATATCTCGCTGAACTTATCCGCTAGGATGACATTAGATGGTATTTCACACATAACATAGACTTGAAGCCCATTCTCTCCCCTCTTTAACCCATTTGTATCCATCTCAGCCAAGACCTGTTTGCCCTCTTCAACAGTCCTGCAGAATGGGATCATCACAATAAGATTTGTCAATCCCATCTCTTCCCTTACTTGTTTTATTGCTTTGCATTCGAGTGCAAAACAATCCTTGTAATTTTTATCATAATATCTGCTTGCCCCTCTCCAGCCAATCATAGGGTTGTCTTCAGTTGGCTCAAACTCCTTACCGCCAATTAAGTTCCTGTATTCATTGCTTTTAAAATCACTAAACCTTAATATGACTGGTTTAGGGTAAAAAGCAGCAGCTATTATAGAAACCCCTTGTGATAGTTTGTCTACAAAATAATCTGATTTGTTTGTATAGCCAAATGTCAATTGCTCTATCTGCTTCTTAGCCTGTTTATCTTTTAGTTTACTGAAATGGATCAGCGCCTTTGGATGTATTTTGATGTATTCATTTATTATAAACTCTTCACGAGCTAATCCAACTCCTTCATTAGGGATAAAGCTTAACTCAAAAGCTTGTTCTGGATTCCCCACATTCATCATTATTTTTGTTTTTGGTTTTGGTATCTGCTGCAGATCTGTTTTTTTAATTTCAAATTTTAATAATCCTTTGTAAACAAATCCCTCTTCGCCTTCAGCGCAGCTTACAGTTATTTTTTCATGATTTTTAAGAACTTCTGTTCCATTATTTGTCCCAACCACACAAGGTATTCCTAATTCACGAGAAATAATTGCTGCATGGCAAGTTCTCCCGCCCCTGTTTGTAACAATAGCAGAAGCAATCTTCATAATAGGCTCCCAATCAGGATCAGTCATATCTGTTACCAATACCTGCCCTTTGGTAAAATTTCCAATTTGTTTTACATCCTTAATTACATGTGCTTCACCTTGGCCGATCTTTTCTCCAACACTATGGCCTTTTGCGATAATAGCTCCTTTTTCCTTTAACAGGTATTCTTCAAGAAAATTCCTGTTTCTCTGGGATTGTACTGTTTCTGGCCTGGCTTGGACAATGAACAGCTTGTTATTAACGCCGTCCTTAGCCCACTCCATGTCCATAGGAGTATATTGCCTCCTTTTCTCGCTATAATGCTCCTCAATGATGCATGCCCAGTTAGCCAAGATCATTATCTCATCATCACTTAGGCAGAATTTTCTTCTTTCATTTTCTGGCACTGCAACATTTTTAGTGTGTTTCTTTTGGTCTTTTGTATAGATCATCTTAATTTTTTTATCTCCCAGTGCCTTGGATAAGATCGGTTTTTTACCCTGGCGTAAGGTAGGCTTGAAGATGTGGTATTCGTCAGGATTAACCGCTCCCTGGACAATATTTTCTCCTAACCCATAAGCCCCGTTTATGAATATCACATCCTTAAATCCTGATTCTGTGTCTATTGAAAACATGACTCCAGAGCAAGCTTTATCAGACCTTACCATTTTCTCTACACCAATGGACAATGCAATTTTAAAATGGTCAAAGCCCTTGTCAACCCTGTATGAGATAGCCCTATTGGTGAACAGAGAGGCAAAACATCTTTTGCACGCATCTATCAGATCCTTGCCGCCCCTTATATTCAGATATGTTTCCTGTTGACCGGCAAAGCTGGCATCAGGTAAGTCCTCTGCAGTTGCAGAGCTTCTGACAGCTACATCACAATCCTTGCCATACTGCAGGCACAAATGGCCGTAAGCCTCAATAATGCAGTTTTTTAATTCTTCTGGAAGTTCAGCTTGTAGGATTGTTTCCCTTACATTTTTCCCTCTCGCTACAAGATTTTTAATGTCGCTTGTATTAAGGTCTGAGAGTATTTGCTTTATTTTTTCAGTAACTCCTGACTTGTCTAGAAAAGATCTATAAGCCAAAGCAGTAACTGCAAACCCATTAGGGATATTTACTCCTTTTGGCGTTAATGTCCTATACATCTCTCCTAGGGAGGCATTTTTTCCGCCAACTAATTGGACATCATCTATAGAAATTTGGTCAAACCATAAAATAAGCTGTTTATCTTTTTCCATCTAAGCACCTCTTTTTTTATTGTTTATAAAGTATGAAATACTTTTGAACTAGAGAAAATTTTTTAATTTTCTCGTTTCCGCTGCCTCTTTTTTTTATATGTCTTCCTTCAGGTTAATAGTGGCAACCATTGTCAAAGTTTCCTTTACACCTTCCCTTTTCCTGAAATCAATAACAAAATCATTAAACTCGTTTACATCCTTAAATTTGAGCTTGATTATCAGGTCATATTCGCCAGTAACGCCAAATAATTCCTTGATATGGTTGTTATGGACAGTCTTGACATCCAAATCCTTAGTTGTATTGACAAGCATGAATACAATAAAATTCTCGCCTACTGCATCATTATTTAGTTTTAGCGTGAACTTCTCTATC
>CAZKBD010000046.1:0-11495 GCA_964550945.1 uncultured Methanosarcinales archaeon | reverse complement strand
TATTTTTCCTAAGCTGAGTGATCCTTTGGTGCACTGTGCTTGGCCTTATCCCTGTCTTCTTGGCTATATCCCTGATTGAAAATCTGGAATCCTGCTTAAGAATTTCTATGATTTTGTGGTCTTTTTCATCCAGCGCGTACATATTTTCACCGAAATAAAAAAAAATAGGCCCCCTGAAGTTCAAAGAACAGAGCGCCAAATTCAAGCTAAAACATTGGGGGTTTTGTTCAGAGAGCCAAACAAAATCTGGCGTTGTCATTATTACTGTCCAACATATATATAAACTTTTCGTTATTTGTCCAAAAATAACCAAAAAACTTGGACAAATTCAATTTTTCTGAGGATAAAGTATATTAAACCTTATAACGCTCTATCCTAACGGTGATATTATGGACAAAGGGAATAATTACGAAGTTAAAGACATCAAACTGGCAGATCAAGGAAAAAAGAACATTGAATGGGCAGAATCGCAGATGGGTGCCCTGCTCAAAGTTAGAGAGCGCTTTCAGGAAGAAAAGCCATTGAAAGGGCTAAAAATCGGTTCTTGTTTGCATATAACAAAAGAAACCGCAGTTTTGATTAAAACATTAATTGATGGTGGAGCAGATGTCGCTTCTTGCTCTTGTAATCCTTTAAGCACTCAAGACGATGTGGCTGCAGCACTTGCCAGTGAAGGAATGAAAGTTTGGGCGTATAAAGGCTAAACAAAAGAGGATTATTACAAATTTTTAAACAAAGTTATAGAATTTAAGCCGCAAATAACAATTGATGATGGTTGTGATTTGGTAAGCGAGATTCATTCAAAACACCCTCAATTAATAAAAGATATAATTGGAGGTTGTGAAGAAACAACAACTGGAGTCATAAGGTTAAGGGCAATGGAAAAAGATAATGCCTTAAGATACCCAATTGTGGCAGTAAATGAATCAGACACAAAGCACCTGATGGATAATGTAAAAGGAACTGGCCAAAGCACCATAGACGGTATTTTAAGGGCAACCAATGTTTTAATTGCAGGAAAGAATTTTGTTGTGTGCGGCTATGGTGATTGTGGAAAAGGGGTTGCAAAAAGAGCAAAAGGAATGGATGCTAATGTCATTGTAACTGAAGTTGATGCATTTAGGGCTTTACAGGCAGTTATGGATGGATTCAGAGTGATGCCCATCAAAGAAGCTGCAAAGATAGGGGACATTTTTGTAACAGTTACAGGCAATAAAAATGTTATTGATGTTGATCATATGAAGCTGATGAAAGGAGGGGCTATTCTTGCTAATTCAGGGCATTTTGATGCTGAGATTAATATAAATGGATTAAAAAAAGTTGCTAAGAAACAAAGGAAGATAAGGCCTTTTATGGACGAGTTCACGTTAGATGATGGAAAAGCAATATTCATTTTAGGAGAAGCCCGCCTTATTAATCTCGCTGCCGGTGAGGGGCATCCATCAACAATAATGGCTATGTCGTTTATCAATCAGGCCTTTGCCTGTGAATTCCTAGTCAAGAATAAAGGAAGGTTGGATTCTAAAGTTTATGTCCTGCCGAAAGAAAACGATGATAAAATTGCTAGATTGCAGCTCGAATCTATGGGCATTAAGATTGACTCAATGACTGAGGAACAGAAAAAGTATAGCACATCGTGGCAGGAAGGCACATAAATTATGTTTATCCGAAAAACTTAAATAGTTGCTTATTCTCTATTTTTATTTAGTAATTGAGGTGTTCCTATTGATTAAGATCAAAGATGTCATGTCAAAGAAAGTAATGACCATTGATATAAATTCAAAAGCCATTGATGCTGCCAGAAAAATGGCTGGAAAGCCAGCTAGCTGTCTAATTGTTGTCAAGAACAATGCACCAGTAGGAATAATTACTGAGAGAGACCTTGTGAGAGAGATTATTGTGCCAGAAAAGAACCCTGAAAAGATAAAAATCAGCGAAATAATGAGTGCTGATATCCCCTCCATCACAACAAAACAAAATTTCTTTGAGGTTGTAAAATTGATGAAACGAAAGCATTGCAGGAGGTTCCCTGTTGTAGAAAACAAACAATTAGTCGGCCTTATTACTGAAACCGACGTTGTTAATGCTGTATTTAATCTGGAGGAAGAATTAAGCGCAAAGTTATCTAAAGGGAGGATTACTATAAAGGATTACACAAAAAAACAGGAAGAACTGTCAAAAAAGATAAAAGAAGTCAGGGACTTATACAAAAAAATAGATACAGGCATTCCTGCAATCAATGAGTTGACAGCAGGCGGATTTCAGATAGGCGGTAACTTTTTAATAGAAGGCCCAACAAGTTTTGAAAAAAAGTTCATAACTAACTCATTCCTGGCCAAAGGGCTAAAGGAAGGCGATCTATGCATCTACATCTATTCTAACCAGACAATAGACAGCCTAAAGAGGGATTTCGATGCTATAGGGGTGGATCTAGACGGGTATATAAAAAAGAAGCAGATAATCCTGATAGATGTTGTAAGCAAAGTATGCACACAAAACAAGGACTCGCTTCTTTGTAAATTTGAAGATCTTTATTCCATTACTAAAACAATCAATAGCATAGTTGAAGAAAGCAAAGGAAAGGTAAGATGCGTAACTAACATCATATCGCAGGCTTTGATGTTCTGGAAAATCGCTACTATCTACCGGTTTATATTCGATTTGACTGAATATGTTAGGAGCAAAAAAATAACTGCGATGTACTCTCTTGAAAAGGATATGCATGATCAGAAGGAAGTGACTGCTTTAGAGCAATTAATGGATGGTGTAATTGAAATTGCTATTAAAGAAGAAAAGGCAAAGATATCTAGATACCTATTAATAAAAAAGATGGAAGGTTGTCCTGTGATCAATCAGAAATACCTCAGATTTGACTATGATAAAAAGAGCGGGATAGTATTAAGAACAAGATAACTAGAACTCAACAAGTTTGTCAGGATTTATCTTTATGCCTGTTGGGCCGATATCCATAGCAACCGTTTTCTCAGGAATCTTTGTCCCCCTCATCTTCAATATCTCAAGGGCTCTTTCTCTTACTGCTTTCTTTTTTACATGGTAAAGGATGATAATGCCATCTACTTCAAATTCCATTGCAGCAGTTATTGTATGGCCATCTTTAGATTCGTCTTGCGAAGTAAGCAGCCCAGTGCAATTCCATTTGTCTATTAATTCAAACAAAGCTAAGCTTGCTTCTTTTTTTGTTAAGTCGTCTTCATAAAGCAAAGCAAAAGAGGTTATGCTGTCAATTACAAGCCTTTTCGCATCAATATTTTCAATTATATTTTCAACTATGCCTCCGCCTTCAGTTAGTATATTTTTAACCTGCTCCGGAGTGTATTCCAAAAAGATGAATTTGCCTTCTTTTTCATATTTTTCCAAATCCCAGCCAAACTCCAGCATATCCTGATAGACTTTTTTCTTTTTTTCTTCAAATGTGATGTATATTCCTGCCTCATTATATTTTTTTATTCCATGAATAAGAAATTGCATCGCAAAGATAGTCTTTCCTGTGCCTGCTCCGCCAGCTACAAGATTGACGCTATTCCTTATTATGCCGCCTTGAATCAAAGGATCCAGATCAGGTATTCCGGTCTCAACCCTAATTGGATCTTTAGTTTTAACTATCCTATCAGCTTTATCTGTTCTAATCTTATCGGATTTTTGGGTCTTTTTAGTCATTTTTGTTTTCCTATATCTTCTTCAATTAAAGAAAATGGCAGTTCTTTTGGGTAGACTTCTATACCCCCTTTTTTTATAGTAAAAGGGAATACATCAAGCAAATGATCCTGGCCCCTTAACTTGATGACATTAAGGCACCTCTCAAAAGACGACGATTTCCTTACCTTTGTTAAGACAACAACGCCCTCAAAAAGAAAATCCTGAGGCTGGTATTCTAAAGCATCAAAATTGACCACCGCCTTTTGGGATGTTGTCAATAATGTAACTCCTACTTCTTTCATCCTGAGTATAAAATCTAGTACTTCTTTTCTAAAATCCATAGTTCCTGCAACGTGCATATACTCAAACAGTGTCAATGAATCCAAAGCTACTCTTTTAATCTTTTTTTGTTTTATGACATTCAATGGAGCCGCTATTGACATAATCTTTTTATCAGAAATCGGCTGCTGCACTAAGGTCACAAGCCCCTTGTTTTCTAACTTTTTTAAGTCCAAACCAATAGATTCAGAATATTCTCTTAAGCTTTCAACAGTTTCTTCAAAAGTGATATACAGGCCAGGCTCCCCTAATTTGGCTCCTTCGCATATAAATTGTAAAGCAAAAATAGTTTTTCCAGTTCCAGGGCCGCCTGTGAGTAAAACAGAAGAATTCTCCCTTAAACCGCCTTTCAAAATAGCATCAAAACCCTTTATTCCAGTCTTTATCAGATTCATAGCCATAAAAGCACCTCTTATTGCTTACTAAAACATCTAATATAAAAATTTTTGGATTATGCCAAGCAATAAATAAAATAATATGCCTCCTGTCAATAGGATTAATAGAAAAGTTTATATATCTTGCTAATCCATAAAAAATTAGATGAAAAATAGAATAGGGCAACAATTCAAAAAAGAGGTAAAAGACCTAAAGGAGTATGTTGTATTAGCGACTGTTAAAGCTAAGGACTACCAAAATACCAACCTTGAGATAATAAAGCAGTTAACAGAAGAAGAAAAAATCCCAGGCGTTTATGTAACTCTGGCAAAGCCTTTTAAAACATTGCAGAAACTTTTTGAGAAAAAGGGCATAGACACAGACATGGTTATTTTTATTGATGCTGTAACGCAAACCAGTGAGGGAGAGATAGAAAGGACAGATTCTTGTTTGTTCATAGGCTCTCCAGAAAGATTAAGCGATATCTCAGTAGCAATGGATCAATCTGTTAGATCGTTGCCTTCCAAAGACAGATTTGTGTTTTTTGATTCATTAAATCTACTGCTGATGTTTAATCAAGTGGGCACTGTTGGAAGATTTATACATTTCCTGGCTGGAAAGATGAGGTCTTGGAGAGTAAAAGGGATTATTGTAACATTAGAAAAAGAAAAGAATAAGGAATTGATTAATGAATTATCCCAATTCTGTGATGTAACTTTCGATATAAATTAAAAAAAGGTGATATTCATGAAAAAGAGGACAAGCATTTTATTTGGATTATTAGCAATAGCGTTTGGGTTAACTGCCATTTTTAAGTTAGTTGTTGATACAGAAGTAGCTGTAGGCTTTGTTACAATATCTTTTGGTATTCTAGCCATAATATGGACTGTAATGGCCGTAACAAGCTTATCAAAAGGATCCAGCCTAAGAAAGCATATTACTAACTTTTTGTTCTGTTTAGTCTTTATCCTTTTGTTTGCTATCTGGCATACAATATCAAAACTATGGAACTGGCGCGAGACAGTCAATGAGTACATGCTCTATCCAGGTTATTTCTTTCTGATTGTGGCATTCTTAATCTTTGTGGCAACTGCTTACCAGGTTTTGATAATGGGCAAGGAATTTGGTTTTGAAAAACAAGCTAAGAAAATCGAAAAGATAATAGAGGCAAAAAAGAAGAAGGAGAAAAAGTAGGCTGTACTGAGTTTTTATTTTTGTTATAGTAAAGGACGCAATAATTTAAGCATTACAGATAGGTCTTTTAATTATTAAGAGCGGACAACAATTCTCAATATTATTTGTCCGCTATTATAGCTGATTCAGTCAAATTCTCTTAGATTATGAGGTGTATCAATTAGTATACTGGTATTAAAAAAACGAAACATTTATATTCTAAATCTCAAATTATATATAAATCTATATATAGGATTAATATTAATCATAACCATGAATAAACTAATCAACCAGCAACAGAAAAAAGGCAGAAGATTAAGCCAGAATCAGATTAAGATACAGCAGTTGAAAAATAAGCAGTTTATAGTGACTTTGCCTGCTATGTGGGCCAATATCCTAAATGTAAAGAAAGGCTCAGTGATTTCTTTTATTCCAGGGAAACAAGGCGGTATCGAGATTGTTAGAATCGCTAAAAACGAAAATGAGAAATAAACAATTGCTTGATAATAAGGTTATATTTGTAATCTTAATACTCCTGTTGATAGTCGCAGCAGCATTTGGAGCAATAATATTAAAGAAATTTATTGGCTATGCAGTTTCAGTTCCTGCTCAGGCTGGTTACATAACCACTATCATCCTTACACAAGAATGGCAGACATCAAACTGGCAAGGGTTCTATGGGCTAGGCTTAATGCAGGAAGGTTACAATGAACAACAAAGCGAACAAGCTTCCCCTGGTGGCATGGAACCAAAACATCTTATTTTCAATTGCCTCGAACCAAGCATAGACCACGAGATTTATGCAACTACTGTTGATCCAGATACTTTGGACTGGTCTTCAATACAACCAGCGACAGCTGCATGGGTGGATAATTACTTTAGTTTTAGCCCTTCCTCAGCAGATTCTGCCGCAAACACTTTCACGCAAAACGGTTCTGTCTTGATAGGTGCTACTAATGTAAGTAATATCCCACTTGCATACACAAAAAAATATAATGATCCAACAAGCACTGCTTTTAATTTGGGGATATTAAATGTCAGCGGGGATTTGGTCTTTTTTACGCGCATAGCCACTATCCAGAGAGGATACAGCAACTCAACAATAAATTATCAGATGATAGTTCCTGCTCCAAACGCAACTACTTATTATTTCTTCACAGACCCAAATGATGAATGCCCTGCAGGTTATGGAACTGGAGCGTTGGGTGATGGTTTTGTTATAGGAATAGTGACAGACAACAGCACAAACCAAACAATAACAAACGCAACAATTGGCATAGGGGGCCAGCTTAACTATTCAAACGGCTCTGGTCATTACAATATTACAGCTCCTATTGGCTACCAATATCTTGTTGCCATTAAAACTGGCTATCTTGCTTATACATCATTAGTTAATATTACGCTGTATGGAGTGACACAACATAACATCACAATGACCCCCTTCACTGGCGTATCGGCTGGAGAAACTACATTAGGCAATGGAACTATACAAGGAACTGTAATTAACAATAGAACTTACTCAACATTAGCTAATGTAATGATCCATGTAGGAGGAACAACCCTTGCCACTAATTCAACTGGATCCTATAACGGCACTGTAATAGAAGGAAACTTTACAGTTGCGGCTCTTTTAAGCGGATATTTAACACATATAGACTTTGCAGTTATAAACTCAAGTAGCACCACAACCCACAACATATCACTCGAGCCAACAACAGGAACAATAGAAGGTTTTGCAATAGATAACAGCACCGGCTCTGTAATTTCAGGTGCAAGGGTTTCAATAGCTGACCAAAATGCAACAACAAATAGCAGTGGCGCTTATTTAATAACAGTCACAACCGGAAGTAATTTCATTATTGGCACAAAGGCAGGTTATGAAAATTATGCTGGAAATGTAACAATCATTCCAGGAACCACAATCCAACATAACCTCACTATGGTATCCACTGGCATTGGTGCTGGTGCTCTATTTGAAAATGGCACTATAGAAGGGTATGTAAGAGATAGCTCAACATCAGCAGTAATTGCAAATGCCACAATAACTGTAGCTGGTGTTTCTAATGGCAGCAATTCTAATGGATTTTATAATCTCTCAATGATTGAAGGGACTCATAATTTGGTTGCTACAAAAAGCAGCTATAATAATTATATAGCATCAGTAAATGTATCTGCTAATAATATAACTGCCCATAATATCTCTATGTCTGTATTTGTCAGTGGGGGTGCCTCAGGTAATGGTACTCTAAAAGGGGTTGTAAAAACCACGAGCGGTTCAGTCCTTAGTGGAGTTGCAATCAGCATAGCTGGAAAATCCACATCATCCAACTCTTCAGGAGAGTATAATCTAACTGTAGTAGAAGGGACTCATAATTTGGTTGCAACAAGATCAGGATATAACAACTATATATATAACGTCACAATAAACACAAGCCAGATTACATACCATAATATTACAATGAATACGTCTGTTACCGCAGCAGCAGGTACTGGTGCAGGCACAGGCGCTGGTGCAGGCACAGGCGCTGGTGCAGGGGCAGGGGCTGGCACAGGAATAGGCATAACACAAAGGGCTATTATAACCCAGCCTTCTGAATATGCAGATCATGAAATTTCAGTCAAAAAAATACTAAAAAAAATGCGTGTTGGCTCTTTCTTAAATGTGCCAATAGAGGTATCAAACTACAGGGCAAATTCAATTACCTTATTTTTATCAGTCGATGGCACTGTTGCATCTCTAGTAAAATTAGATAAAACAACAATGACTATCGATTCTGGAACAAGCGATGAATTCTTAGTTACCTTGCTTGGCAATGCTGATCCTGGAGTATACGAAGGCAATATAATTATATCCGGGGATATTGATGAGAAGATACCTATTGATGTTGTTATGTATGGAGAAGATAAACTGCCCATAGAAGCCCTTTTGATAAAATTAAACTTATTGGAAAGTAAAGTTTATACAGGAGACGTGCTTAGATACAGAGTAGACATCCAAAATCTACTCAGGGAAGAAGAGTATGAGATTTCCTTAAATTATAAGCTGACAAATGAAGAAACTGGAGAAGAATTTCCTATTGACAGTGAAAAAGTAGTGGTCCAAACATCTTTCAGCCTAATTAAAAATTTTCAAATACCCCAGGATTTCCAAACAGGCGACTATATACTAAGCCTTGAAGCTCGCTACTTAGATCTTTCTTCTACTCATACAGCTGTCTTTAGCATTATAGAGCCGTTCTATAAGTATGCTGTGTTTGGTGTAATCCCCTTATGGATGATTTTGGTTGGGATAGCTGCTTTAGCAACTGGAACCTTCATTTTCATGATCTATAAAAAAAGAAAATCAGAGAAACAAAGATACAAAATGACAGTAGATACAAGCCAGCTGCCTAAAGCAGGGCCAAGATCTGCCTATGTTGGCTTAGTAGCAGAAACATCCACAAAAACCTATTTTGACCTGGATAAATTCCAGATTCATACATTAATAGCAGGAGCCTCTGGAAGCGGTAAAACTGTAGTTGCCCAAACATTAGTTGAAGAAGCTATATCTAAGAACGTCGCTGTTATAGTATTTGACCCAAGCGCTACCTGGACAGGTTTCCTAAGGAAATGCCAGGACAAAAATATGTTGAATATATATTCGAAATTTGGGCTAAAAAAAGGCGAAGCTAAATCATTTAATGGTAATGTAAAGCAGATAAATGACGGGCGTGAATTGATAGATTTCCACAAGTACATGAAAGCTGGCGAAATCAACGTATTTGTAATAAATAAGCTGGACACAAAGAGCACAGAAACCTTTGTCGCAAATGCAATAAAGGAAGTTTTCCATGCAAATCTGCCTGAATCGCCTGAGCTTAAATACTTGCTAGTTTATGACGGAATCCACACCTTGCTGCCAAAATTTGGCGGATCCGGCAAAGTATTTGTACAAATCGAAAGAGCCACAAGAGAGTTTAGAAAATGGGGAGTCGGCCTAATATTAATCAGCCAGGTTCTAAATGATTTCCCGCCGCAAGTTTTAGCTAATATAAACACAGAAATTCAGTTAAGGACAAGAGATGAGGGCGATCTTAAAAGAGTATCTGAATCCTATGGAGGCGAAATACTAAAATCTTTAGTCAAAGCTGGAATAGGCACAGGTATGGTTGAAAACGCAGCTTATAATAGAGGCAAGCCCTATTTTATCTCATTCAGGCCAGTACTCCACAGCTTGCAGAGGATTACTGATGATGAGCTTGATAATTATAACAAGTACAATGAGGTTATTGATGACATGGAAGATCAATTGCAGCAACTAAAAAAAGAAGGGATAGACACTTTTGACCTAGAGCTGGAATTAAAGCTATCAAAAGACAAGGTTAGATCAGGAAATTTCAATATGGTCAATATATATCTAGATAGCCTAAAGCCAAGGATAAAAACTCAATGGGATAAGCTAGGCAAACAGCCAAAAAAGCGCGAAACTAAACTGGCAGATGAAGAAGAACCAGAGAGAGAATTAAAAAAAGCTGAGGAAAAAGATAAGACAAAAGAAGAAAAAAAGGAGGAAATCAAGAATATAAAAGAAGATACAGCAGAAACACCAGAAGAAGAAGCTAAAGAAGCTCAAAAGGCTCCAAAAGAGGTTAATGATGTAAAAGAATTAGTAAATAACATTAATAATCTACTCAAATCGAACAAAAATGATGAAGCAAAATCCTTGTACGTCAAGGTCATGGGAATTTACAAGAGCCTGCCAAAAGAATACAAGCCCCAGATATTCAAAGATTGCGTTGAAATCCAGAAAAAACTAGCTGGTTAACTTGAAGATGGAAAACAAAAACGTAGCAGATGAATTAAAAAAAGCATTAAGCGAGCTAAAGGCAAGAATAAGCGAGTTAAGAAAAAAAGGGGCTGACATGAAGATTGCTGAACTGAAGATGATAAACATCCCTCCAAAAATAAAGATGGCTGAGATTACAAAAAATAGCAAGGATTCAGAAAAGGCCAAATTGTTGATAGATGATGTAAAAAAAGAGATTGATGAATCAAGCAACAAGCTTCAATTGGAGTATATAGAAAAAATAGATAGCTTGATTGACAATGCAAACATGTGTTTAGATAATGAAAATGTTGTGGATGCCGGGAATATAAGCGAAAGAATTGAAAAGCTCTATCTTGAATTATCAGAAGATTTCAAGGCCAAAGTAAAAGATAAATCTGGCTATTTAAATAAAAGGATAATTGCAATAAAAAGCCAGAAGCAAAATACAAAAGATTAATAAAAAAAAGAGTATAATAGGTTTAGGAGATATAAAATGTGGTTTAAAAAAAAGAAAAAAGAAGATAATGCTGGGGCTGAAGAAGCAGGCGAGGAAATAGAGGAGGAGAAAGAACAGCCGAAAGAAGAAAGAAGATCAGGCGATATTTCTTCAGGCCAGCTGGTTGCTGATTTGGATAAATTAAAGGCTCAATTTAGCACATTCTATGAGATGCAAAAAGCCTCTACAGAGCGGTTTACCAGATTGAATGAGCAGATTGGGGAATTACGGGCAATGATTCTGGACGTTGATAAAAACTCTAAGATGCTGGAAGCAAAAGCTTTGCAAGCAATAGATATGGTCCAGACAGTTCAGCCTGACAAGCTTATGATAGAGTTGCGAAAAACAGACGGTAAAATTGAGGCGTTAAGAGCCAGTCTAGAAAGCAACGAAGTTGTAATCAACAACACCATATCTGAATTAAAAGAGATGAGGAATAAAATACAGGCTTTTAGGGGGATGGAACAGGTAGTCAAATTGAATGAAGAAGTGAAAGGAGAGTTAATGGAGATAAAAAAGCAGACTGCAGTAGTTGAAAGGCACGCTGACCGTGTAGAGACTATATTTTCAGAGATGCAAAAAAGATTCTCTAACTTCGACAAATTCTCTGGCTCTGTCACAGGATTAGATAAATCAGTAAAACAGATC
>CAZKBD010000045.1:0-14712 GCA_964550945.1 uncultured Methanosarcinales archaeon | reverse complement strand
GCAAAACTCAAATTTGAGAAAAAAATGGATGATGACCTTAATATATCAGAAGCCATTGCAGTTATATTCAACCTTACAAATGAAATAAACAAATTAATCATAAGCAGATCAGACGCAAAAAAAGTCATAGATATGATGAGGCAATTCGATAAGGTTATTGGTGTGTTGGAGTTCAAAAAGCAAGAAACCCCCCCAGCAGAAATCCAAAACCTGGTAGACCTAAGGGAGCAGGCAAGAAAGGATAAAAACTATAGTTTAGCTGATAAAATAAGGGGCGAGTTAAAAGAAAAGGGGTATCTCATAGAGGACACAAAAGGGGGAGTTAGTGTCAAAAATATATAATGTTAAACAGGCAATAGCTAGATAAAGGCCCCCTGTCTGTTTTAATTGGAGGGAAAATGTCTGGACCAGCAATTATGGGACATCTAAGAAGGGTAGGAGGAGCATATTTACCAGATAGCACTTCTTCAGGCCGTAATCACTCAGCTGTCGGTAGGAGCAAAGGCAGTGAGCATGAGTCTAGTGTAGTAAGCGTCTACACTCAAGGCTATATAGACATTCTGCTGATGCAAATGACGGAATCTATAACCGATGATGGACTAGCCCACCAATCGTTTATCCATCCAGCAGAAGTGATCCATATGGGGCAGGTTTTCCTTTTGGATCCTAACCGATCAAAGGTCTTTTTAAAATCATATGTTCCCCTGTTAAGGCAAATGTGTGATAATGGTTATTTCAGCCACCCAAGATTTACACGTGGACAAGAGGTTTATGACAGAACTAATGAAGCAAATCAAGTTCTAACCGAGCTTGAAAAGGCGATGATCAATTAAACCTCAACCTTGCTCTCAAAATCCATCTCTGATTTCTCGTCTAAAGCTTCAAATTCAATATTCTCTGCATTTGTAGCCCCTATTATATCGTCCTTAATAATCTTAAAATCATTTTCAGTTATTTTGGCTTTGATTAACAGCTTCTTGACAGGGCTTTTTAATGATATATTCTTTTCAGCTTTTGCCCTTCTTACATCCTGGACCGCATTTATAATGACATCTCCAATCTTCTCAGCTTTCTTATCAACAATATTCAAATCAGGCCACTTGGATATATGGATGCTTTTTGTATTTTCTTTCTTGGCATAGTATAAATGATAAATCTCTTCTGTAACAAATGGCATGACAGGAGCCATCATCTTGAGTATTGCAGCTAAGCTGTGATACAATCCATATTGTGCTGACTTTCTCTCTTCCTTTCCTCTTTTGTCCGGATTATACAATCTGTCTTTCACAACCTCTAAATAATTGTCACAAAAGGTGTGCCAGAAGAAATTCTCGACATCAGATTTAGTTCTTGCGTATTCATATTTTTTAAAAGATTCTGTTGACTCTTTTATTATCATGCTTAACTTTAAGAGAATCCATTTATCTGCTATTTCCAATTTTGGCTTTTCACAATCATAATCTTGAAGATGCATAAATGCAAATTTAGAGGCATTCCATAATTTTGTGATAAACTTTTGTCCTGTAACCAAATCCTTTTCCTGGAATGGCAAATCATCTCCCAGCTTAGAGCCAGCTGCCCAAAATCTCAAGCAATCTGCTCCATATTTCTGAATTACTTCCTGAGGCTCAATAACATTCCCTTTTGATTTAGACATTTTCTTTCCATGAGGATCTTGCGCATGCCCTGAAATCATAACATCCTGCCATGGATTCAAATTATTGTGTAATTGTGATTTAACAACTGTGTTAAACAGCCAGAATGTGATTATATCATGGGCTTGCGGCCTTAATGACATTGGATACAATCTTTTTTGCCATTTTTCTGGCATCAATTCAATTGACAATTGGGGGGTTAAGCTAGAAGTTGCCCACGTATCCAATATGTCCTTTTCTGGAATAAACTCTTCACAGCCGCACTTAGGGCATTTTTCTATAGCAGGCTTATCTTTCAATGGATCCACGGGCAGGTCCTCCTCTCTTGCTAATATCGATTCATCGCATTTCTTGCAATACCAGACTGGAAATGGCACGCCAAAATATCTTTGCCTTGAGATCAGCCAATCCCACTGCAATCCTTTAACCCAGTGGTCATATCTGCTTCTCATATGATCTGGATACCACTTTAGCTTCTTGCCCCATTTTAGCATCTCTTTTTTTAAATCCAGGTATTTTATGAACCACTGCTTTGTTTTTAGGTATTCTACTTCTGTTCCGCACCTTTCATGGACATTTACTGCGTGCTTTATTGGCTCTTGGCTTAACAGCAATCTTAAATCCTTCATATCCTCAATCATCATCTTCCTTGCAGTTTGAATGGACATGCCTTCATATTTTCCTGCTATGCTTGTCATCTTTCCGTCTTGCGTTATCGCTACCTTTATTGGCAGGTTATGCGCTTTCTGCCATTCCATATCTGTCTGGTCGCCAAAAGTACAGCACATTACAATTCCTGTTCCTTTCTCTGGATCAGCCCTTGCATCTGGCAGGATAGGAACCTCAAAATCAAATAATGGCACTTTAGCCTTTTTGCCTTTTAATTTTTGATATCTTTTGTCAGTTGGATGATAGAACACGGCAACACACGCTGGTAATAATTCTGGCCTTGTTGTTGCTATTATCAATTCCTCATCTCCAACTTTGAACACAATATCATTAAAGAACGAATCAAGCTCCTTATCTTGGCATTCAACTTGCGAAATTCCAGTCTCACATTCAGGGCACCACATTGTTGGCGCATCCTTTCTATATTCTCTTCCTGCTTTGTAAAGCTGGATGAATGACCTCTGTGAAATTTTTCTGGAATGCTCGTCTATAGTATCATAAAAAATATTCCAGTCGCAGCTCATTCCAATCCTTTTCCAGTCTGCAATATATTTTGGCCTTAATTCTTTATCCAAGGTTTCCATGCAAAGCTTTCTGAATTCTTCCCTGTCCATATTCCTGGCTTTAATATTCCTCATTTTCTCTATCAATCGCTCAGTCGCAACACCATTGTTATCAGTCCCAAAAGGATAGAAAACATTCTTTCCAAGCATCCGTTGAAACCTGACAACAAAATCCTGCTGCGCATAGCTGAAAGCATGGCCTAGATGCATCTTCCCAGAAACAGTTGGAGGAGGAGTATCTATAGAATAAATCTCTTTTTTATTGTCATTAACATCAAATTTGTATATTCCTTCATCTATCCAATAATTTATCCACTTCTCTTCAGCATCTTTGTAATTATAGTTTTTAGGTAATTCCACGATTACTGGAGAACTCGCTTATTATTTAAACTTTATTGTTGAGCAGAGCGAAACGATAAAGGTTTAGAAATCCTCAATTTCTAAAACATTTTGGAAATGTCAGAAACTTCCTGCCAGTTTAGAATTGATGGCCGAAATCAAATCTTCAATAGTAATATCGAAAGTTTCTGAGTGTTTGAAATGCAAGGCATTTCTAACAAACCAGAAATTTGCAAAGCAAATTTCTCAGTTCATACTCAAAAACCACAGGTTCATCAATAATTAACAGACACTAATGCTTCATGCCACTCATCTGTGATAGGTAGTTTTTGACAAAAAGAAAAAAGCTAACTTATTTCAGATATCTTTTTAAAAACACAATCATTATTTAGCTATTAAAATGCTGCAGTTATTGTCAAGAATTAAAAAGCAATTAAAAACAACTCCAAGGAGGTTATTATATCTAACTGCTTCGGCAGTTTTTTTAACATAAGCATCAATCGCATTAGGCCAGACTATAAGGACATATTACTCAACTTCTACAGAATCATCAGCCATCCTTGTGCGTGGACTGCAAAAAAACATTCACATAAAGTCAAGGGATGATCTGGCAAGTGTTCTTGACAAAGCAAACATACCTCCTTTATTTTATGATGGGCTGGCTTTTGTAGTATGCTCAGATTATGAGCCAATGCTGCCAAGATTATTTGGTCTTGATGACAATCATCCTGGGGGTGAATTTGATCGAACTTCACATGTAGTATATCTTCAGGATAATTCCTCAACATCAAGAAACTGCGCTTTAGATTTTGGATCAATGATCAACGAGATTGGGAATAATGTTTATTCTAATGTCTTAACGCGAGAAGACAGGCAAAAATGGGATGGATATACGCGAGAATTAGAAAGAGAATTATTCGAAATCTTTGGGTATTGTGAAGCAGGTGAAAATGACCCTCCTTTTTTTGGATTAACTAATCCCAATGATGCCCTGCTCGCAGAAAAATTATGCGAGTACACTCACATTTATGCTTATAGGCCAGGATGGTTTTCAGAATCAAAAGAACGCGGGCTTATTCCCTCTGAGGTCTTTTCGCAAATATTTCAGGATTATTTCGATCCAGTTAAACCAATAGTGATGGATGGATTAAAAGCGCACCAAAATGCTTATGGGATCAGGCTTGAAGGGTTCCAGAAATTAGAAGGATTATTAGCTAACTATAGTGGAAATAAAGGCGCAAAAGTTGAAATGGTATTTGCAGGCCATGGAAATTTTTTAGTGTTATACGCTAGAAACCTCATTGGATTAGCAAATATTACCGGAAGCTATGTTTCAGATTAGTTTAAACATTATCCTTTTTGAAGCGATTCCTCACATTTAGCAGGGTGTTTCAACTTGAGGTGAGCCTCAAAACCAGAATTCACGAAATCTTTAAAAGCCAAATACCATTCTTCTACGTTAAGGTGGTAACTAATGTTATGGTGGAGACAAAACTCAGCAAAAACTGAAGAAGATCATAGAAGGACAACTGCACCACCAGGTGCAATACGACGTCCCAAAATTGTCGAGGCCTTATTTGCACCTGATCCAAATCTTAAACTAGAAACAGACCTATTTGCACCAGAATCAGGTTTTTCATCTGTATTAGATTTATTTGCCAAAGACCCGCCATTAGAGCAAGCAAGATTAGCAGCGCAATCAACACACCTTCCAGTGGGAGCATCTACTATTGATCAGGTTATTGAGAAGTATCGAGCAGCAATTGCCGCACAACCAAAAGATGTTGTGCCATATATGGAACTAGCAGCTTTCCTGGATTCTGAAGGCAACACACAAAATTATCACAAAATGGCTGCACAGCTTTCAATGCAGGCATTTGGTTGTAAAGCTTTGCCAAAATCCTTGGAGACTTTAGCTAGCAGCTGCGCAAAATTAAAAACACCTTTTGAAGCTGTTGGTACATATGAATTTTGTGCTGCCTTTGCTTGGCAGACTCTTGATTTAGAACTAACTCATAAAGTATTACAATCACTCCATGGGTTATACAGAGCAATTGCACAAAGTGGAAACACTGCTGCCAGAGGCTATTTTGCACCTAAAGCCGCAAGATTAGAATATCTTGACACTACTCCAAAACAAAGTTACGCCAGAAGCCGGTTTATTCCAGCAACTGGCAAGATTGTTGAATATTTGGGTCATTTACAGAAAAGCGCCGAAAAAGATAATGTATTAACTTGGTTGCATACTCAAGCAACACAATATCATAAATGGCAGGAACAAGCCAAGGCAACAAGAGAAATCAACAGAGTAAAATCCTTAATTGCAAAAACAACTACTGATCCTCAAAATCCATGCTGGTATTGCTTATTAGGGGATAGTTTTGTACAACTGCATGAGGCCAATCGTGCTGATGCAGCTTACAGGACAAGTGCACTTTTAGCAGAAACTCATAATCCTGCACAAATTGCACCAGCCCTGCACGGTTTATTGAGTTTGTATAACTCATTAAACAAACCTGATAAATTAATTTTTCTACACCATATGATTTCAGAACCAACTCCAGGTGCTGTTCAGAAGGCCTTCTGCAATGGTCAAGATCCTGCGCAATACATTCAACAATTGGTAAAATTAATTGCTGCACCAAAATCTTAATAAACCTCTTATTCTTCCCTTTAATTATGCTCCCATTCATAAAAAAATACCAGCCAAAAACACTTGCAGAGATAAAAGGCCAGGATGCAGCTATAAACTTATTAAAGCATTTTATTGAGAGGTTTAAGCAGCAAAGCAAGAAATCGTGCCTGGTCTACGGCCCTAGCGGCTCTGGAAAAACCATGAGCATATATGCCTTGGCTCATGAATTTAATTATGAAATTTATGAAATAAATGCTAGCGATGTCCGCAATAAAGAGCAGATAAATGAAAAATTAGGCTCAGCAGTCTATCAGCAAAGCTTATTTTCAAGAGGAAAACTCATTTTGGTAGATGAAGTTGACGGCTTGTCAGGAACAAATGACAGAGGGGGTTTGCAGGCTATACTTAAGATAATCCAGGAAACCTCTTTTCCGATAATTCTTACTATGCAGAATCCCTGGGACTATAAATTCGCTTCTTTAAGGTCCAAGACGCAGCTCATAGAATTTAAGCCGTTGGATTATTCAGCAGTCTATGATGTATTAAAAAATATCTGCATCAAAGAAAAGATAAGATTCCAGGATGAAATATTAAAGTCATTAGCAAGAAGATCAGGCGGTGATTGCAGGGCAGCAATAAACGACTTGCAAACCCTTTCTTTTGAGACAAAAGAGCTAACAAAAGAAAGCCTGGAAGAATTATACGAAAGGAATAAGGAAGACACTATACTCAATGCCCTGTTTAAGATATTCAAAACAACGGATCCAAAAGTGGCATTAACAGCTTTTGAAAATGTTAGGGAAGACTTAGACCAGCAATTGCTCTGGCTTGATGAGAATATACCAAGAGAATACACAAAGCCAAAAGATCTGGCTCGAGCTTATGATAAACTAAGCAAAGCAGACGTCTTTAACAGAAGGATAAGAAGATGGCAGCACTGGCGTTTCTTGGTTTATATCAACGAGTTAATAACTGCTGGAGTTGCTTTATCAAAAGACGAGAAATACAAGCACATGGTGCAGTATAAGCCAACCGGTAAATTATTGAAGATATGGTGGGCCAACCAGAAATTAGCAAAGAAAAAAGCAATTGCAGCAAAAATAGCAGAAAAAACACATTCCTCAATAAAAGAAATCATAAAAGACATGCCTTATTTTCAAATTATTTTCCAAAAAAACAGGCAAATGGCTAACCAGATAACAGAAGAGCTTGAATTGTCAAAAGAAGAGGTTGAGTGGTTAAAGAAATGATGTTATACACTCTAACCCAAAAGTTTAAATATAACATAACTGTTTTATAGTATAACATGCTGACTAAAGACCAGATTATCAAATTCAAAATATCAGCCGATACTTTATATGATTTAAAAGATTACACCTCAGCTGTAATTCTGTATTTCAAGACATGGTTTGCCTTGCAAGATTTTATACTGTTAAACAAGATTGGTCAAAGCCCAAAAGACCACACCGAAAGATTTCAGTTCCTTAAAAAAGGCTTTCCTTCTACTTACAGAGAGCTGGATAAAGAGTTTAATACCTACAGGGATACTTATTCTAAGTTATTGACCAGAGAAGAATGTGATAGGATAAAAAGGATTGTTGAAAATGAACTCAAAAATTACTCAATTAAAGAAAATAACTAAAAGTTTCTATAAAAGAAATATAGGTAAGATAGAAGACATAGTTGTTTTTGGCTCATTTATGAGGGGCAAAGAAAAACCTTCTGATATTGATATTTTAATGATTTTTAAAGAAAATATCGATAAAAATCTTGAATATGATTATAGAAAAAAAATGCCCGCAAATATATCAGTAATATCCAAAACATTAAAAACTTGCTTAGATAGACATTTTGATGGACGAGAAGGCTATTTGTTTGAGGGATTTAGCTTGGTTAAGTCTCACTATACAGCTTCTGATTATGGTTTTGCTTCTTTTGGAGCCTTTATCTATGAAACAAGCCAGTTGGATAACACCACTAAGACTAGATTTTACTATGCGCTTAATGGCAGAGGCGGATCTAACGGCGCAATAGGCACCTTTGAAGGAATAAAAATCTCTGACAACACCATTTTTGTTCCCCTAATCAAAATAGAACAAGCTCGTGATTTTTTTGATTTCTGGAAATTGGAATATAAGTTCATCCCTGTGCTGCTTCCCGAGAGGCTTGCTCGGAAGGCTATCTTAGCTAAGTTAGATGATATAACCACAAAGGATAAATAACCGTTTTAGGTTATATAATATAAAAACAGGACCAATACAATTTCAGACTGATTAGGGTTGTCTACAGAATAAATTGAATGGCTGAGGAAATAATTCTAATAAAATTGGGTAATGAGATGATAAGAACCTTTATATAGGATATCGTCTTCGTCATTAATATGGAAAAGCCAGATATTAACCTGCCAAAATTAACAAAAAACGAACAAAAAGTTCTGAAAAAGATTATTGAACAGGCTAAAATCCCGGATTTAGAAATAGCTAAAAAAATGGGGCTTTCTCAACAAGCGATCTTTAAGATCAGGCATAAACTAGAGCGTGTGGGGATCATAAGGGGGTATATGCCGATAATTGATTTTAAAAAAATAGGAATTGAAGCACTGGTTGTTCTTGGTATAAAATTCACTCAATATGTCTGGGGGAAATATTCTGAAGAGCAAATCGCCCAGAATATACAAAAAATCCCAGAAGTGATAACCTGTTATCGTATTCCTGAATCAAATATCTCTCATCTCCTTGTTATGGGATTTAAGAATATAGACCAAAAGGACAGGTATCTTATGAAATTACAGGCAAAATACTCTAAAGAGATTGAGATAGTGCATGTATATCCATTTTCAGTGGATAGGATGATTAAAACAAGTTCTGTTGGTTTATTGAACTATATCCTCGATAAAAAATTAGCCAGTACAAATCAATTTTTCTTGGGTAAATAACAACTTTCTAAGGCATTTTAGATAATTTCTACTACCCTAACTAGTTATAGTTATCCTGCTTAATATGTAGATATGGTTAAAACAACCAGGACAGCTATTTGTAAGCATTGCAAGAGGCAAATAAAAGGCAAGGTAAAACTTGTCGGGCTTGCATTAATTTGTCCTTACTGTGAAAAACCAAGTGAGTAGTTAGAAAAAATGAGGCGAATGCAGATAGATAGGCAAAAACAAGCAACTTAGGGTAGAAAGGGATTGTAAAGAATCTGCCTAATCTTGCATTTAACAATCAAAGATGATTAAAATGACAAATTTTGAGAGAAAACCATTTGACGAAAATCCATATTGGATCTTTCATAGATATGGCTCTGAAGACGTTATGTACGATTTTGAAGATAAATAGGGATTTTATCAATTGTATCGGAGGATGTAAAAAATGTTTGAATTCCAGGGAAAGGCGATTATTGAAAACGAGGATGGCGAGTATATAGAATTAGTTGATAAAAAGCGTAGAACAGATATTGCGAGGTAGAAAATGGAACAAAAAGTATTGTTTAGTAATGCTGATCACTTTGTAACCAAAAACACAATAAGCGAATTTGACAGTTTATTTGAAAATAGTAGCATAGTAAACAAAAGCAGGCTAGAGCAAAAAGAGAATTGGGTTTAGTAATTATGAAATAAACTGGTCGATCAATTATAACCAGATATAATATTGCTAAAAAACTAAACCCAGGGGGGATTATAATGACAAACAACTGTTTAAAATGTAGGTCTGAAATAGCTAATGATAGGTTGTATTGTGACGAATGTCTTTTTAAGATTCCAAAAAAGATCCTTATTGTTGAAGAAGATCAGTCTCTCCCAACCAGCTCTATTGGGTTGATATAAACTCTATCCAAAAAAGGCAAACCCGTTAGATATACTGCAGAAAAGGCTCATGATAAGATAATTGGTAAATTGTTTGCATTCTAAAGTTCTGTTGGATTTCGAACGGAAGTCTGAATTGTGGCAAAACAAGCCGAAGACGGGACTAGAATTTAGAAGGCAAAGAGGCGCACTTTGAGCGTTAGGAATCAGAGGCTGTTGGCTATTCTGTGGGGTTGGGGGTGAAGAATAGCTGAATTTTCAAAAGTTTTAAATAATACTATGTATTACTCCGGCATACAATGGAAGCCGTAACTGTTAAGTTCCAGGAAGATGTATTGAAAAAGATAGACGAGACTATAACTGAGCATAACTTTAATTCCAGGACTGAGTTTATCAGGGAAGCTGTAAGAGACAAGCTTGCTGAGCTAAGCAAGGAAGAATTGATGAAAGAGTTCTTGAAGTATCGGGGAAAAGCCAGGAAGAAAACAACATATAAGGATAATCTAAAGACAAAACAAGCAGTTAGCAGGGAATTAATGGCAGAGTTAGGCAAAAGATTCAGCTAGAGATCCTGAGGTTTTATTACTTTGACAATGTCTGAAAGATTTTTTGTAAAGTGCTCATCTTGAGAGACCATTATTGATTTATGATTCCTAGATTGTACAGCATTTAGGCAATCAACAAAGGGAAGGTTTCTCTTTTCTGATAAATCTTTTGCTTCAAGATAGTCTTCTCGGGTTATATCAACTTTAAAAAGAATATTGCTCATAAAAAGGAGGTTAAGCATATCATTGATTTCGTCCGTGCTATAATCTTTGTGTAGTTCTCTTATGAGGGATTCGGAAAATAAAACTTTACAACCTTTCCTAAATATTTTCATAAATGCGTTTGTGGCGTATTCACCCAATGGATTTCCTGCTTTACTGAACCTATTCTCATAGAAATCTCTCCAGATGCATGTGTCAAACCAGTATTTGTCTGCCATTGTTTATATCTGTTGCAGATTAGTATTTATAATTTGCTGAACATCGAGGTTTATAACCTAATGTAAACTTTTTGCATTCTAAAGTTCTGTTGGATTTTGAATGAAAAGTCGAAAGAAATACCGTATCAAGGACAATCGTCAAGGGGCACACTCAAAAATAGCAAGATTTATATACTTGATGTATTTATTTATGTATTTATTTATGTATTTATTTATGTATATACAGATTGAAAATGGATCCAAACAGATGTAAGAAAAGGAGCAGAAGAGAAAGAACAAAACATATAACTGTTAGAATAACAGATGATATCAGTTATTGGTTGAAGAAGAACCATTATAGTCCAACAGCAATTTTTCATGAGGCAATTAAGGAATTAGGATATCGAAAATGAAACCTAAAAAGAAGAAAACTAAATTCAGTCTCAAATGGTCTTTAATTTGGATAGTTATCCATTCAATTTCATTATTTCTCTTAAGTAGGATACTAAATTATCTCAATTTTCAGAATAGTTTTATTCAGTTGCTTCTTATGGGATGTGGTGTAACAATCTTTGCAAGAATAGCAAAAATATTTACTGCCAAAAAGCGATTTGTTGTTGATAAATGGTTTATATTTTGGTCTGTTATTAATTCTGTTACAATTTGGAGTTTCTTCATTCTAACAAATATATTAAACATTAATAATTATCTAATTTCTCTATTGCTGACATCACTTGGTCTTGTTTTAGTTGCATATCTTGTGAGAAGATTTAACATTACAAAAACTATTTTGTGGGTTTCAGTAGTCCTACTCCTGTTATTATTATTCTTTACACAATCTTCATCTTCAAATCAGCAAAATATGGTTTATTCAACATCACAAAGTACCAGTACAAATACTGGGGGCATTTTAGATTCCTTAAATAACATATTACCAGCGACTATCTCAAAAGAGTGTCCTCAAATAAATGTCCCACTTAGAAAAGTGGAAGGATTATTACCATTTATGGATGTTAAAAAATTTGAAGGATGGCAGATAGCACCGTATGACACTAATACTATGTTGGGCTTTAATTTTGGAACAATCTATTGTCATAAAGGAAGCAAGCAAGGCCAAAATCCAAATTATTGGTATTGTGGTGATCAATCTAGTCAAACCACTATGGCTTTTATGCAGAAAACAATGATTAATTCTGATGGTTCAATTGGAAAAACAGTAAAGCAGTCATTTTACAATATCTATGATGAAAATCAGCAATTTGTAAAAACTGTTTGTGGTGATGATCCAGATAAAATTGCTGAAAAAGAATGGGAAGAATTAAAAGATGCTGCGAGAGATTTCTGGGAGTAAAAAATGACTAATATCATAAGAGATGTTTGGAATCATTTGAAAACTTGGCAGAAAGTATTATCTATTGTTCTTCTTGTAAGCATAATTGTGATTCTAATCTTAGTTGCTTTGGGTATAATTAAACCTGTTTGGGTTTTATGGAGTGGATTTGTAATATTTATGATTATTTTGATGATAAAGAAAGAAATCCGTTTTTGAGTGTGCCCCTTCCGTTCGGTATAGTTTTAGTTCGTGTGTGCCTCGTAGTCATAATTGAATAGAACACCTATCAAACAAACTTTTAGACCTCCAATCATTATATCTTCTAAACACCAAAATCTATTTAAACCTGTAGTCCCTAAAACTATATTATGCCCTACCTTGTGCAGAAAAAGATCCATGGCAAGCTGTATTATTATCTTAGGGAATCCAAAAGAACAGGCTCTAAAGTCATATCAAAAAACATAGCTTACTTCGGCAAACTAAAGCCTTCTAAAAAGGAGATAGCAGCTAAACTAGCTGAACTCAAAGTAGTACCTAAAAAAAACATCGTTCCTAATAGTGTAGTACCTAAAGAAAACATATATAAACCAATACAAAATCCTATTAAAACAATGCTATCAATAAATGATATGGCTGTATTTTGCAAAAAGAAAGGTTTTGTTTATCAAAACTCTGAAATTTATGGTGGCTTAGCAGGATTTTTTGATTATGGCCCGTTAGGAGTTGAACTAAAAAACAACATCAAGCAGGATTTCTGGAAAACCTTTGTGCAGTCCAGGGAAGATGTTGTTGGGATTGATGGAACTATCATATCTCATCCTTTAGTGTGGAAAGCATCAGGCCATGTTGATTCTTTCTCAGATAAAATGATTTTCTGCAGCAAACACAAGAAATACTACAGGGCAGACCATTTAGTTGAAGA
Organism: uncultured Methanosarcinales archaeon; assembly: GCA_964550945.1. Lineage (GTDB taxonomy): Archaea > Nanobdellota > Nanobdellia > Woesearchaeales > CAZKBD01 > CAZKBD01. Next base: position 1,830 of record CAZKBD010000045.1, on the reverse strand, counting down.
GATATTAAAAATCAAGACAGACGGATTAAAAAAAGAGCAACTCCTAGAACATATCCAAAATGCTCAGGAAGATTTCAAAAAAGCAGGCTATGAATTAGAAAACGAAATAGTTCAATTTAACCTGATGTTTACAACCCATGTTGGGCCTTTGCAGGATGAAAAATCAATCTCTTATCTTAGGCCAGAAACAGCTCAGCTGATATTCACAAACTTCAAATTAGTTTTAGACACAACAAGGCAAAAATTGCCATTTGGGATAGCGCAGATCGGAAAAGCATTCAGAAATGAAATTTCTCCAAGAGATTTTTTATTCAGAACTAGAGAGTTTGAACAGATGGAGATTGAATATTTTATCCATCCAGCTGAAACAAAATGCAAATACCTTAAGGAAATTAATTTCAAATTCAACATATTGACAGCAGAACTCCAAAAACAAAACAAAGAACACATTAAAATGTCAATCAAGGATATGCTTGACAAAAAACTATTGGACGAATGGCATGTTTACTGGCTAAAAGAGGTTTACCAATGGTTTCTAGACCTTGGAATCAATCCAGATAACTTAAGATTAAGAGAGCATTTAAAAGACGAATTAGCCCATTACAGCAGCGCATGTTTTGACATTGAATATCAATTTCCATTCGGTTGGAAAGAGATCCATGGGAACGCAAATAGGGGCCAATTTGACTTGCAGCAGCACAAAAACACATCAAAACAAAACCTGGAAGTTTATGATGAAGAATCAAAAGAAAAAATATTGCCTAAAGTGATTGAGCCCTCTCAGGGAGTTGACAGGGCTTTATTGGCATTCTTATTTGACGCATATAACGATGACAAGGAAAGAGGAAATATTGTCCTTAAATTAAATCCAAAACTAGCACCAGTCAAGTTAGGCATATTCCCTTTAGTAAATAAGTTGGAAGATGAAGCAAGAAAAGTATACCGCCTGTTAAATAAAGAATTCACCTGCCAGTATGATAGATCAGGCTCAGTTGGAAGGAGGTATGCCAGAGCAGACGAACTTGGTATCCCATTCTGCATAACAATTGATTTTGATACTTTGAATGATAAATCAATAACTATCCGCGACCGTAATACAACAAAACAGGTAAGAGTTAAAATTGAAGCTCTAAAAGAGATGATCCCCAAGCTATTAAACAATGAAAAACTTGAAAATCTTGGCAAGATTTTATGATTAAGTTTATAAATAAACTAATACTTCCAACAATAATATGGCAATATCAGACTTACAGGCAAAACAAGGCAACGTAACTCTAACAGTAGAAGTTGTTTCTAAAGAAGAGCCTAGGAAATTTGAAAAATTTGGCAAGCCAGGCAGAGTCTGTAATGCAAAAGTCAAAGACGATTCTGGTGAGATCAAACTCACTTTATGGAATGACCAGATTGATAAAGTCAATGAAGGAGATAAGGTAAAAATAATAAATGGATATGTAAATGAATGGCAGGGCGAAAAGCAATTGACAACAGGCAAATTAGGCAAACTGGAGATAATTGAAAAATCAGACAAAAACCAAGAGCCAGTCTACACAAATGCCCCTGAGCAATTGGAAAGGATGGAGCAGGGCGTATCTGATGATGAACTGCCTGAAAAGCCTGTTGATGACGAAGAAGATATTGACGAATTATAAAACAATAATATTTATAAACTATTTACTAATTCTATGATACTAATGGGACGGTAGCTCAGCCTGAGAAGGAATTTTAAATCCGGCCTTCGGCTAAGGAGAGCACTTATAGCGATGCTATAGCTCAATACGCTGAAGACGTAGGTGAGAAGTTCAATCAAGAAGTGAGCTTCCTTAAATCATG
>CAZKBD010000044.1:0-14840 GCA_964550945.1 uncultured Methanosarcinales archaeon | reverse complement strand
AAACCTCTTTTTAAAAAATTTTAACAACAAAAATGGCAGGCGACGGTCATTTTGCTTTGCAAAATGCCCTGCTCGGCATCCCACAGGGGTTCCCCTGCCTCGCCGCTGCCATTGTTGTTAAAATTTTTTATAGCTGATGCTGAACTGCATATACCTTTTTTAGAATTCTCATAATTCTTTTCAGAAAATAAATATGTCCCTTAGCCCTTACTGATTATTCTTGTATAATGAAAGCCTTGCAATAAGATAAGAGATGGTTGATTCTGCGCTCTGGTTGAGATTGATTGCTGATTCTCCAATGCCGTCATGGCAGCCGCCTGTTGATTCATCATAAACAATCCTATTCAGGCAATTCCTGCCCAGAAACCATTGGAATGCTTTGACAGCATCTTTCAGATAACTTGATTTATTAGTAATCTTGTTTGCCAGAAGAAGCGTCTGCACCATAGAGGCCGTATCCACAGGCTGCTGGTCAAAATGAGCTTTCTGGCCATTCTTCATGTACCATCCATTTTGGCCAATAGGCGCAAATATGCCATCGTCAAAGGTTATTGAACTTAGGAAATCTAGGGTTTTTTGCGCAACATCCAAATATTTTTTTTCTTTTGTTGCCAGGTATGAATAAAAAAGCGCTTCAGGAAGCTTGCTGTTGGAATAAGTTAGATAGCCCTCAAACCAGTGCCATTTATCAGATGAGCAATTATTATACAACTTGACAAGGTAATCAGCCAGTTCCTTGATCTTTTGGGTATTTTCAACATCTGGCTTTGCTTTGTTGTAAAAATATAATCCAAGAATATTAAATGCGACTGCTCTTGGCGACCTTATATTGTCAACAATAGGCAACGCTTTTTTAAACATCTGCTCTGCGTTCGCTTTCATATCATTAGGTATCCCTGGAGTATTGATCAAAAACCCAAGAGACCATAAAGCTCTTCCATGAGGATCATCACTCCATTGCTCTAAGTCTATATCCCTTGCATGGTTAACAAAATTAAAGAATCTTCCGTCACTTTGCTGCGTATGGCTGATAAAATTCATATACTCTTTGATTAAACTGAGTTTAGAAGAGTCCTTAAACGTATTATAGTGCATACAGCAGACAATCATTGCCCTTGCATTATCATCAAGAGCATAACCTGAAGATATATCTGGATGAGTGTTATTGGCAAATTGAATCATGCCGAAGTCGTCTGTCAGCTTAATTACATGGTTCAGCTTGACACTTGGAATTTTTATGCCAAACTCCTCGAACATGCCCACATGCTTCTTGAAAATTTCCATGTAAGCCAATGCTACATTATCCCAAGTCATATTCCTTGTTTTTGCATACGCGTTTCTTTCCATATCAGACTTTAGCTTTGGATGGGATAAAACCTTTATAATGGCATTAGCAAATGATTCTGAATCGCCAAATTTAACTAATTCTCCAATATCTGGCGTGACAAGCTCTTTGGCGTGCAAGAAAGGCGTTGATACTACTGCGCGGCCAGTGCCAGCAGCATAGGATAGTGTTCCGCTAGTCACTTGATTTGGGTCGGTGTTTGAGGATATGTATATGTCAGTTGCCTGCAGATATTGCACAATCTCTTTTAGCTTTACATATTTATTATAAAATTTTACGTTATTTTCAAGCTTTAATTTTTTCACTCTCTTTTCAAGGAAGTTTCTATACTGTTCTCCTTCTCTTCTTCTTACCACAGGATGGGTTTCGCCTACTATGAGGTATAATATGTTAGGAAATTTTGCAATAACCTTGGGGAGAGCATCTATGACCTGCTCATACCCCTTTCCAGGGTTTATCATTCCAAATGAAGATAGAATAATCCTATCTTTATAGCCCATTCTTGTTTTTTCGGTTGTAGGATGGCTAAATGAGACAGTGGGGATGCCATGAGGCACAATCTCAATGCCTGTTTTGATGCCATATACCTCTCTTAAAATGTTAGCTGCTATTTTTGACATCACAATCATACATTCTGATTTCTCTGCTAAAGTCTGGACAATCTTTTTCATCTTATCATCTGGCTTTGGCAGAATAGAGTGAAAAGTGATTATTACAGGTTTTTCTATGATCTCAAGGAATGCTATCAGATAACTTCCGTACTCTCCTCCAAAGATGCCAAATTCATGCTGGATATTGACTAATTTAATCTTGTCTGCCATGTTGATTTTCTTTGCAATATTGATATACTCCTGGATATCAGCGTCGGATATCTGGAAAATGACATCTTCAGGGTAGTTGTATATATTGGTTAAGTCGTTGTTCATTGCAAGGATCTTTGATTTTATAGAATGAGCGAACTTCCTGTCAATGGCTGTTGTCAAGTCCTTGCTAAAAGTGGCTATTCCGCATTCTCTTGGAGGATAGGTGCACATATATAGAATCCATGATGATTTGTCTTCCATTAGAAAATAAGAATGTTACTAATATAAATATTTATGTGTCAGAAATATACCCTTAGCTTATTTTGACTGATGGACAAATTCCAATCCGCTTGGTGATTAGGGTATATTTCTGAGCATGCTCAAGAACTGCATGCTGTGGACTTCAGTCCGCAGTTCTTGACATGTAGGACTTTGCAGTCAATACAAACTAGCTATTTCTTGCTAAGGGTTAGCTCGTCTAAGAGCTCGTTGAGGTCAAGGGAAACAACAGCTATCCTTGTATCAGCAGCTCCGTAATAAATATAAAGCCGGTTCTTTAAGATGACTGCGCCTGTGGGAAACACTACATTAGGGACATTGCCCTTTTTTTCCCAAACCTCTTCTGGCGAAAACAACGGCTCTTTTAAATGCCCTATAACCTTTGTCGGATCTTTTTTGTCAAGCAAAGCAGCTCCTGCCCGGTATATCTTTCCTCTGTCCATGTCATCTACTGCATGATATATCATAAGCCAGCCTTTATCGGTTTCTATTGGAGGGCATCCTCCCCCTATATTCCTTGACTCATACCAGTACTCTGATTCAAGAACCACAAAATCACTCAATCTTTTAAAATACTCTTTCCAGAAATCTAATGTCAGCTCTTTGAAACCCTTGAAATATATAACCTGGATGTCTGGGAGGATCCTGTGGATCAATGCATACTTTCCATTGATCTTTTTTGGGAACAAAAAAGCATCTTTGTTCCACAACAACACATCTTTTCCAACTATGTCCTTAAAATATGATTCAAAAAGAAAATATCTTTCTTTTAGCTTAGAGCTGCAAGCCTTAAAAATATCCTCTGCTCCATCATAGGTTATTTCTGGCGATATGATGCCTTGTTTTTTAAATTTTTTAAGGTCTTTGCTGGTTGCGTAAGCAATCCTCACATTTCTGCCGTCATAAGCAGTATAAGTCATATAATATTTTTCATCAAGCAAGACAACTCTTGGATCTTCGAGATTAAGCTCATAGCCAGCTTCAGGAAATAATACTGGCTTTTTTGACCTCTCTATGACTTTTAAAGGGCCTTCTAGTTTGCAATAGCCTATTGTTGAACGGTTATTAACATCCCAAGCCCGATAGTACATGTGGATATACTTGCCCTTTAGAATGCAGGCTGGATTAAAGACGCCCTTGTTTTCAAAACCCAACTTTGTAGGCTCTAAAATAATGCCCTCTCTTTTTATTGATACCATCAATTAATTATTAATATCACTAATTTATATATCTATGTTTTTTTGCTAATTGATTGCGTTTTTGATTAGGCTGTGTTCAAAATCTCACTTCGTTCGGGTGGCATCGGTGTTCGGCTTAGCTCCTGATAGTACACATATCGTTAAAGCTCCGTAGGAGCCAACCCTCTTAACTCTTTTGCTTTTGTAACAGAAGAGCCTCACAAAATTGATGCCACCTATATTTTGAACACAGCCTTTTTGATTAGTAAACTATTTAAATAAGCTGATGCAAAAATAAGGTATGGTTAGAAAAAAGGGGCAGATAACTTTATTTATTATCCTGGGTTTGGTGATCCTTGTTTTGTCTTTAATGGCTTATATAGTAAGTTTAAATACGCAGAAGAGTGAGCTAACTCCTGATGAAGTTAGCGAGCTGGATGTAAAACCGGTTAGAGAGTATATGCAGAGGTGCATGGAAGAGGTAGGAACAGATGCTTTGGAATTGATTGGGGCGCAAGGCGGGTATTATATCCTTCCAGATGGTTTTGATTATAACGATGCACAATCCGCGGTTTTTTTTGACAATGCGGCAATTACGCCTTCAATGGCAACAATAGAATCTGAGCTGTCTGACTTTATGAATGAGTTTATCTATGATTGTACTGGAGAGGATATTGGATTTTCATTTGAGGAAGGCAATCCTATAACAAAAACTACAGTTGCGCAAGACAAAGTCACTTTTAATGTAAATGCTGATTTGACTTTATTCCAGCAAGAAAAATCAAATAATCTTCAGCCGTTCCTTGTGACAATCGAGCCAATGAGGCTTGGGAAGATATATGATATAAGCAGAGCAATTGTGAATGAGCTTGTTAAAGACCCGGAAACTGTCTGCTTGAGCTGCTTGGTTGAGCTGGCTGAGCAGAACAATCTAAAAATTGCAGTAAATATGATCGGAGAAAAAAAAGTGCTTTTCACAATAAAGGATTATACAACTGACATTGAGGAGCCATATGTTTTCAGGTTTGTGGCGCAATTAAAATGAAACTGAAGGTAATATTAATAATAGTTTTGGTTTTATGCAGCTTTCTTGCTATAGGCCAGCCAGCTACTGAAGAGAAAAACGCAGTTGATATGAATGATCCAAACAGTATAAACTCTGCTCTTGAGCACGGAAATGCAGATGGGGTGAAGTGGAAAGAGATGAACTATGCATTAGGTAATCTGGATTATATCCTTATCAATCAAAACTCTAATATGGTGGATGGCGATAGATTCATTCAGAGTTTCGGTGGCAGTAAGGATTTAAAATTCAGCAAAGATGCTTCTATAAAAGATGCTTCTATAATCAATTGGGGTGCTGATGGCACTATTTCAGTTGGAGCTGATAAGCTGGCTCCTGATGATTACAAAAATTTTCCAGCAGGCACTCAAATAAGCGTCAAGAGTAATAATATTGAAATAACTTACCCTAAGGGAAGCGCGGTTGGCAAACCGAGCTCAGATAGTGAATTTACCATCAATGGGGAAGAGGGAATAAAAGTTGATGGCATTGCTGTTAAGGGGAAGTTACAGGCAAAGCAAGGGGAATTCTGGTTGAAAGAAGGAGAGAACTTAGAGATAAATAATGGGGTTGTAAAAGAAATTGAAAATAGTGATAGTGAGGACAAAAAAATTCTTTTTAACAAATGTGGCCAAGCAGGCATATGCATTTATGATAGTAAACTTATGGGGGAAGCTAAAGGCCTTAGTGTTGTTTACCAGACTGGGATTAGGGCTTATATTGCAGATGCGAAATTTGAGACTAGGAATCAACTTGAGGCAGGTGATGTATATGGGCTGCAGCTCTTATTGAACGAATTGGGCTACAAGGATTACGAAGGCAAGGCTCTTGTTCCAGATAATGTTCTTGGTCCTAGAACAAAATCTGCTTTGAAAGAATATCAGCAATACTTAACTGAGAAAGGCCAGTTAGCTTCTGGTAGAGAAACGGAATTAAGCGTTCTTGGGCCAGAAACCCTAACAGCTATTAACAGAGATGTTGGCCCTTTCATATATGTTGACGGCTCTGCATGGATTAAAAATTCTGACAAAGGAGAACTACTTTATGTTCAAGATGAAATAAGATGGAAATTAGGATCAATTGATAACAATTATCTGTTGAACACACCTAAAATGAGAGATAGGGTTTATGGAGAGCATAATATAATGTCCCAAGAGAAAAATACAAATAATCCCTTGTTGGAAGGCCACAGAGAAGGGAAATATAAGACGGTCCAGGAATTGATTAATTATGCTTATAGGTTAGCTGGCTGGGATGGAACAGGCACTCCAACACAAGAACATGCTGATAAAGCAGCTCAAATTATTGAAGATAACACGGGTTTTACTTTAGACCAATTAATTAATAAAAAAGGCCGTGACGAATCATCAGATTTCTTGTTTGATGCTTCTGTGACTGTTTCGGATAAAATTGAGTCTGCTGGAGCTAGGTCAATTCCAACTAAACGACCTGGCAGCACTGATATCAGCTCAGAAGCTTTGCTTTATTGGGTAGGTAATCATGGTAGTAGTTGGATTAATAATTTTAATTATGTTAGCGATGTTCCTAGAGAGCGCACCAATGAAAAAGATCCCAACCTTCCAGCGGGTAATCATATTGCTTATGATCTTGCTGCTCCAAAAGGATCTTATGTGGGATTCCCTGATCTTGGAGAAGCTATTGGCGAACAAGGAGCGATTTATGGCAAGGTTGTTGGCATTAAAAAAGGATATAATGGCGGTTATGGTAACACAATGAAAATAGAATTGTACAACAAAGATGGCACCATCCTTTTAGATAATGATGGCAACAAAATTTTTATGGAAACCCATCACCATGCAAGGTTTAATGATAAGGATGCTCAATTAGGTAATTGGGTTCAGCCAGGAGATAATATCGCCAGAGTAGGAGATTCAGGCATTGCAACTGGGCCGCATGTTGATGTTGAAATCTATTCAGAAGGCAGTGAAGGTAATAACAACCAAAGACTAACAATGTTTGGGAATTATCTTAGGACTATACAACCATAACAGAACATAAGTTACAGGAGTGATTCTTACTTATTCTCGACCAAATCAGGAAAATATTTTTGCGCAAAACCCACTGCAACATCAGTTATCTGCTGCCTTGACAGGCTAGTATATTGATTAGCTGGTATTCCAATCTCCTGCATTCTTCTGTCAAATAATTGTATCAATACTGTGCCTGCGGTTCTCAGGTGGTATTCTTTTTTAGGAAGCTTTTGGAGCGCAAATACTTCTGATAACCAATAATATTCTTTTTTGCAGCGCAACAATCCAGCAATCAATCCCCTTTCTTCTGCTAAAACAGTGGAGTTTATTGGGAATCCTGTTTCTTGCTTCATTTGATAATAGCGAGGACCCCAACCGCAGCCAAAACCTCCGTCCATCTTACCTGAGGATAGGTCATAGTCATGTTGCTTCACGTGCTCAATTAACGTCCAAATTAAGGCGTCTTTGTTCTCTAGATTGAAATTATAACTTACAAAATCTTCTTTTGAAAATGGCTTGCCTTCATACTCCCTTAGTACAAGCAGAATCTCTGGATCCTTATTTAATCTTGGATTGTTCCTGTTTGCTAACACCTCTGCTACACTCTCTAATCTCCTTATCATACCATTTCTAATAAAGTAAATAGCATGATTAGTAATCACCTCGCTGAGTGAAAGTGTCTTCCTCTTCACATTATGAGCCAATTCACACATATAAGCTGGTTTTGTTGGCTTTCCATCATATCTTGGGCCAATATATATTGGCTCAACTGATTTCAACCTTACATTCTGTCCTACAGCTTCTTCTAAGTCTTTTTGATCAAATGAAGTCTCAGCTGCTACAAATGGTTGATATAATGTTGCATAAGCTGCTGCTGAAGCTCCTGTTGCAGCTCCTAGAAAACTTCTCCTGCTAATAGTAAGATGTTTTGGAACTGGCTTTGCTTCATACTCTGGAGGAAGAATGCCAGCTAGTGCAATACTGCCTACAGAGACCAACTCTTCTAATCCAAGAAATAATCTTCTAGTTCTAGTGTCCATTATCAGAAATAATTATTTTTATTCTTTATAAATCTTTCTATTTTAACCACTAAAAAGTGGCAATTTATTCTCTGACTACAATCCCCTTCTTTTTGCAGAAATCCTTGATATCCTTTACAGTATATTCGCCGTAATGGAATATAGAAGCGGCTAATGCAGCGTCTGCTTTTCCTTCTTTAAAGGCTTCTACAAAATGGTTTAGCTCGCCAACACCGCCAGAGGCTATTACTGGGATGTTTACAGCTTCGCTTATTTTTCTTGTTATTGGCAGGTCAAAGCCAAGCTTTGTGCCGTCTCTTTCCATAGATGTCAGCAATATCTCGCCTGCGCCTAATCTTTCTCCTTGCTTTGCCCATTCAACCGCATCTTTATCTGTTCCTTCTCTTCCACCATATATAACAACTTCATATCCACTCTTCATCTTTTCATTTCTTCTAGCATCTATTGCTAGAACAATGCATTGAGAGCCAAATTTCTGGCTAGATTCCTTAATAAAACTTGAGTTTTTCACAGCAGCAGTGTTTATGCTTATCTTGTCTGCTCCTGCATTTAGTATTGCCCTTACATCATCTACTGTTGATATTCCTCCACCAACTGTGAATGGGATGAATATCTCTTTAGCAACCTTTTTTACCAGATCAACCACTGTTTTTCTTTTTTCATGACTTGCAGTTATATCTAAAAAAACAAGCTCGTCAGCGCCTTGCCTGTTGTACTCCCTTGCCAGCTCAATTGGATTCCCTGCATCCCTTATTCCTACAAAGTTTATTCCTTTGACTACCCTTCCTTTGTCAATGTCCATACATGGAATTATCCTTTTTGCCAGCATTTAGACTACCTTCAACAAGTCTTCAAAATTATCTATTCTTTTGTGCCCATCAATCTTATACCCTATTGTGCTGCATCTTGCATTTTCGCATGTCTGCATATCTATCTTATTGTCTCCAATAAAAACAATTTCACTTATTTTTAAGCCGAGCTCTTTTACTGCTTTGTATATGATGTCTGGCTCAGGCTTTCCTATCCTGACATCATCTGCGCCTACAATAACCTCAAAATATTTACGCAAGCCCATCACTTTTAAAATCCGCTCTGCCTGCTTGTGATAGGTGTTAGTAGCAATTGCCAATCTAATCTTGCGCTTTTTTAGCCCCTCTAATGTTTCCTTAGCCTTTTTTGTCAGGATTACATCATCAATGAACTCCAAAAAGATCTTGTCATAATATGATGTAACATCTTTTGTTGACTTTCCCTGAAAATATCTAGGAACAACGATGCTTGAATCAACAGACCAGCAGTTTTTGTCAAACTCCTCTACAGATATTGGCTTAAGCCCAAAATGCTCTCTTGATTTGTTAAATACCTTCACCCAGGCGTCATGGCTTTCAAACAAAACGCCGTCCATGTCAAAGATAATTGCCTTAAGCATTTTCAAGCTCTAAATCGATCATGATATCTGCTATAACCTTCTCAGCTAGGCTGAATTTTTCATTGCCAATATCTATATATGTATCAAGTTTCTTATTGCACTTTTTCTTTGCAGATTCTTCGATTTTCTTAATATCTTCATTATTCCAGTTTCCCTCTGCTAAGTCAAAAATCAAATCATTGTATGTGTCCACTTCCTGCTTTAGGTGAGGAATTGACTCTGGCTTATTAGTTAATCTGATTAATATCTCATGCGCAGCCCTTAGGCCAATGAATGTAGCCAAATTTTCAAGCTGTTCCTTTTTGCTCACTATGCCAAAACCCCACTTAGTTTATTATATAGGTAGTCCAAGTATCTTAAAGCAATGTCCCTCTGGACAGGATTAGCCTGGTTATCCAATAGGCTTTCAGCTGTTAGCTTGCCAATGTTATTCTCGATCGTGGTTATTATCAGCTTATTGTCCACTGTCTTATCTATGTATAATTTTATAGCAAGACAGTTTCTTATTGCGTTGTATATATACCTTGGCTTAATTTTCTTTCCCAGCTCTATAGCGTATTCAGCTTCTAATAATTTTTTGTGAAGGTATTCTTTTTTTGGGGTTATATCCGCCTTTATTTGTATACTCCCATAAATGACTTTATGCTCTTCAAGTTCGGTCTGCAACAATGGGCTGTAGGGCATGAGGCTTATCAGCTCATTATAGGAAATCAATTTTATGTCTGTTTTGACGTCTATGGCCTTCTGAACCATTTTCTCAAGCTTATTTTTTTCAGATGAGCTTTTCCATGATTTCTTGTTCAGGACAACCATCACGTCTATGTCTCTGTAATTAGTGTGCCTGTTCCTTATGTATGAGCCGAATAAAATTATGGCTTTTACATTCCTGATATAATCTTGAACAGCAGCTAATATCTTCTCTTTTAATAAGCTGTCTTCTCTTTCATATTTTTTTCTTCTGTAGTCTAGCAGCGAAAGCAGCTCTATAGAGGCAGCAAATTCAGCTGACCTCAGCTTGGGCCTTATTGATCTAGCTAAATAATTGCTTTCTGTCTGGCTTATATGCTTGTTATCCAGTCTTTTTAACACTACCTCAATCTCTTTATCGCTTAAAATAGGCTCAAGCTCTTTCATTAGCGCTGTTTTGTTCATATAACTAGTATACTAGTTAAGTGATATATTTAAACCTTTCGGTGGATCTTACAGAAATTCTCCAATACCTTAAGCCCGACTGAGCCGCTTCTTTCTGGATGGAATTGAACTCCAAACACATTGCCTTTAGCGATTGCGCTGACAAATTTAATGCCGTAATCGGTTTCTGCCAAAACTATGATTCCATCTTTCGGTTTAACATAGTAAGAATGCACAAAATAGAAATAAGAGCCGTCTTTTAGCGATAATCCATTCTTATTATCTTTATTTATCTTAATTGAATTCCATCCAATCTGAGGAATTTTTAGATTTTTACTCTTGAATTTGACTACATTTCCTTTGAAAATGCCTAATCCTTTAGCTTTTCTATCTTCTTCGCTTTTTTCAAAAAGTATCTGCAAGCCAAGGCAGATGCCAAGATAGGGCTTTCCAGCTAGGATGCTATCTTTGATAGGATCAATAAGGTTATTCTTCTCCAGATAGCTTATAATGTTGCCAAATGAGCCTACACCAGGCAAAATAATCTTGTCTGCTTTTTCTATATCGCCTGCTTTATTGGTTATCTTATTCTCTACCCTAATAAAATCTAAAGCATTCTTTACGCTTTGCAGATTGCCTGCACCGTAGTCAATTATTGCTATCATACCATCCCTTTTGTGCTTGGTATATCTTCAATTGCCCTTGGGTCTTTTGAGCATGCCATCTTCATCGCTTTGCCAAATCCCTTAAAGATGGCTTCTGCTTTGTGATGATCACTTCTTCCAGAAGGCACTTTTACATGAAGATTGCATTTAAGATTGGCTGTGAAAGCCTGGAAAAAATCCTGCAGCAATTCTGCATCAAGGTCGCCAATCTTCTCTTTTGAGAATTCCGCTTCATAACTTAGGAATGGCCTTCCACCTATGTCAACTGCGATAATTGCAAGCGCTTCATCCATAGGCATAACAAAATACCCAGAGCGGTTAATCCCTTTTTTGTTGCCCAGCGCTTTTTCAAAAGCCTGGCCTAGGACAATTCCAATATCCTCTGTCGTGTGGTGCTGGTCTATATCTAAATCGCCTCTAGCTTTGATCATCAAATCAAAAAGCCCGAATTTAGAAAACAGCTCAAGCATGTGGTTTAGGAAATTTATTTTTGTATCTATCTTTGATTTACCTTTGCCGTCTATATCCAAATCTATCAAAATCTCAGTTTCTGCTGTTTTTCTTTCAACGATTGATTTCCGCATTTTTTATTAATTATTTTTTTATTATTACTTAATAACTGTTAATAAATTGTTGATATCATCAAGCACTTCCTTAGCTCCATTCTCTATCAGCAGGCTTTTTAATTTTCCGTTTATTCCAGGAGGCAAAACACCTATTGGTGTGGCTCCTCCACTAACAGCCATCTTCATGTCATCAATGTTGTCTCCAAAATAAAATACCTCTGTAGCGCCTAACCTCATTATCGCTAGTTTCAGGCCATATGCGTCAGGCTTTCTCTTGTTTTTTGGAACGTCTTCCATGGTTATCGCAACCTCAAAAAATTTGCTTACATTCTCTTTTTTTAAGGTGTAATCTGCGTCTTTTTTCGGCCTGCCTGTCACTATCCCCAGTTTGTATTTTAAATATAGCTTCCTTAAAATCTCGGGCTTAAGCAGCCAGAGCTCTTTTTCTTTCAACGTGCTGTAAATCTCATCAAATTTTTTTAGTACTCTTTTTCCATCTGGCATTTTGCCTCTGATCGAGATCAATGCTTCAGTCAGATCAACATCATCATTAAAGCCGCCTTTGTTCTTAAGTTTTTGTATATCCTCTTTTGTTATCTCCTCTCCGGTAAAATACTCTGCTGTCTTTTTGATTGCTATTCTGTATGACTGGCTTACATCTACTAACACCCCATCCATGTCAAAGATTAATGCTTTCATCTTCTTGTTTTCTTTTTTATCTGATTTCTGAATCCTTGAATGCCTTTAATGCCAATCTCTGGAAAAATCTTGCTCAAAAATCCGCAATTCTTGCATTGGCTTTCGATTGGAGTAACTCCAATAACGGCCGATAGATGGTCTGGGTGCGATTTAATGTCTATGCTGCCGCATTTTGGGCAGATTAATATTCTATTTTTCATTTCCTTTCAGTCCATTATCCATCTTCTGGCCTGATTCCTGAGACATCATTTTATTGTATCTCCATTGCCCAAACAAAACCCAGTAAAGCGCCATTAAGCCAATAATTGACAGGATGAGTAGTAATAAGTCGCTCATCTTATCGCTTCCAAGGCAGCAGCAGCTAAATTCATCTGCTCTTTTGTGCCGATTGTTATCCTGACAAAACCATCAAGCAATGGATCGCTGCTTCTGTCCCTGACTAAAATATCCTTTTTCCTTAGTTTTTCAACCACTTTTTTGCAATCATCGCCAAAATAAGCCAGAACAAAGTTAGCATCGCCTTTTACATAGCGGATCTTTAACTGGCTTAGCTTGCTGCATAAGATATCCTTCGCTTCCAGGACTTCTGCAACATAACTATCAACAAATTTTTTATCATCTAGGGCAGCATTTGCAGCAATTACAGCTGCTGTGTTAATGCTGTACGGGCTTCTCACTTTCTTTAGTGTCTTTATAATCTCTTTATTTGAGAATAAGCAGCCTAAGCGCAATCCAGCCATCCCAAATGCTTTTGAAAATGTCCTTAAAATGATCAGGTTATCATATTTTTTGATAAGGCCTAAGAAACTTATCCCAGAGAACTGATAATATGCTTCATCAATTAACACAATAGAGTCTTTTGCTTTCTCAATTATCTTTATTATATCCTCTTTTTTAATTGACGTTCCTGTTGGATTGTTTGGCGTCACTAAAATCACAATTTTGGTTTTGCTGGTTATCTTTTTTGTAATTGCTTCTGTCGGGAATGATAGGTCTGGATTGTATAATGCTTCAGTTATCTTTGCGCCTGCAATCTGCGCATAACATTTGAACATTGTGAATGTTGGGACTGGAATTATTACTTCATCTCCTTTATCTACAAAAGCCTGCATCAAAACCATTATCGCTTCATCGCCTGCATTTGTTATCATCAGATTATCTTCGCTAACTTTAAGATTAGCTGCTAACCTCTTGATAAATGGAGAATACTCGGGATAGCTTGCAATGTCCTCTGGCTTTATGTTTTTTATCGCTTCAATAACCTTTGGAGAGCAGCCTATCGTGTTCTCATTAAAGTCAAGCCTTAATTTTCCCCTTCTGTTTTCAAGAGGAGGGTTGTAAGGCTTCATTTCTATTATTGATTTTTTTGGATTGATCATTTGAACCTTTTTTCAACGCTTTTTTTATGGGCTGTAAGCCCTTCAACATCAGCAATTGTTGTGATTGTATCTTTCAGTTTTTTTAATCCTTCTCTTGTAATAGACTGGAAAGAGGGCATTTTAATGAAATCGTAAATTGATAAACCTGACCTTATTTTTGCATTCCCTCCTGTTGGGAGCACATGGCTTGGGCCTGCACAATAATCTCCTGCTGCTTCACAGCTGTATTCGCCTAAAAATACAGCTCCTGCATTTTTCACTTTTTTTAGCAAGTTTCTGTCTTCACTTATTATTTCTAAGTGCTCTGGAGCAAAATCATTTGCAATATCAAAAGATTCATCCATATTTTTAGTAAGGACAATTGCGCTGAATTTCCTTATTGATTCTTGCGCTGTGATATTGCTCAATTCTTTAAGCTGCTCGCTTATCTCTTCTTTAACTTCTTCTGCCAGCTCTTTATTTGAGGTTAACAGGATAGCTGAAGCTAATCTATCGTGCTCTGCCTGAGCCAGCATGTCTGCTGCGATGTTTTCTGGATCGCCTTTCTCTGCGATAATCATTATCTCGCTTGGGCCTGCCAAAAAATCAATGCCCACATCACCATAGACTAATTTTTTGGCTGCTGTCACAAATATGTTTCCTGGCCCCACTATCTTATCCACTTTTGGAACAGTTTCAGTCCCATAAGCCATTGCTGCAATTGCCTGAGCCCCTCCAAGCCTGAAGATTTGATCAGCACCAGCAATATCTGCAGCTACTATAATCTCGAAATTCTTTTCTCGGGGAGGAGAGCATATAACCACTTCAGGAACACCTGCTATTTTTGCAATAACAACAGTCATTAAAACAGAGCTCGGAAGAGGATAGGCTCCTGCTGGGATATAACAGCCTACTTTTTCTAATGGCCTTACTAGCTGGCCTAATGTAACGCCTTTTTCAACCTCTTTAAACCATTCTTTTGGCTTTTGAAGCTCGCAATACCTCTCAATATTCTTTTTTGCTTGCTTAAACGCTTCTATCACTTTTTTATCAACTTTTTTATAAGCTCTTTCAATCTCTTCTTTTTTTATTGATATGTTGTTTTTTGTCAGATTAAAATTATCATATTTTTTTGAATAATAAGACAATGCGTTATCGCCTTTTAGCTTGACGTCTCTTATTATGGGCTTCACCCTATCCAAAACTAGCTCAAATTCTGCTGAAGATCTTTTTTTTATTCTTTCCAGTTCTTTTTTGTCTTCTGATTTAATTATCTTGATCATTTTCTTGCTT
>CAZKBD010000043.1:13832-14908 GCA_964550945.1 uncultured Methanosarcinales archaeon | reverse complement strand
CCAATTCACCGTCAGGTCTTTCAGACCATGACGAACTCTTGGCGGGATTAAGAAATAAATTTCTTATTTTTGAAATTGTCTGGTGTTTTGGTGAACCGACCATTCGCTGAGTCAAAAATAAACCAAAATGCTTTCTTTGCGGTTTAGTCAAAGCCTGCTTAAACATTAAGCAGAAAATCATAACAAACATAGGGGCTTCTATAAACAAAATCATCACCTTTTTTTATTTTTTCCACCCCTATTCTTAGAAAAAGATAGTTTGATTCCATATAGGCATAAATAGATACGCCTATTTAAATAAACTGTGAAAGTTTAGTTATAACAAATCATCTCAACCATTCCTTTTTTAATTTTTGAAAGCTATTCTCTTTAATTGAAGTTCTGATCTGCTCCATCAATCTTAGGATAAAATTAAGGTTATGGTAGCTTGCCAATCTAAAATAAGTCAGCTCATTTGCTGTGTGTAAGTGCCTGAGATAGGCTCTTGAATAGTTTTTGCAGACATAACAGCTGCAGCTTTTGTCTATTGGTTTTTTGTCTTCTTTGAATTTTGCTGTTGCGATATTTATCCTGAATTTATTTTTTTGGCTCCCTTTTTCTTTTGGTGAGATATAGAGATGGCCTCTTCTTGCCCACCTTGTTGGCGCAACACAGTCAAAAGTATCAATGCCTTTCTCAACAGAATTGAATATGTCTTCTATAGCGCCTATCCCTAAAAGATGCCTTGGCTTGTTTTTGTCAAGCAAAGGGATGGTCCAGTCAAGTATTTTGTGCATGTCGGTTTTTGAGTTTCCTAACGAGCCGCCAATGCCAAAACCATCAAAGCTTAAAGAATTAATGAATTTGGCGCTTTTAATCCTTAAATCATTATATGCTCCACCTTGTACAATGCCAAATAAAGCCTGTTTTTTGTTTTTGTGATATCTAATGCATTCTTCTGCCCAGCTATGCGTTCTTTTTAGGGCAATTTTGGTGTATTCATAGCCAGATAATGGAGAGGTGCATTCATCAAACGCGAAAATAATATCGGCTCCTAAATTGTTCTGGATCTCAATGGAGGTTTTTGGGGTTAATCT
>CAZKBD010000043.1:0-13822 GCA_964550945.1 uncultured Methanosarcinales archaeon | reverse complement strand
AATCTTATTATTTTTCCATCTATTTGCGAATTAAAGGTAACTCCAAAATTATCCACTTTTGCGAGCTTGGGATTTTGGTTGGGTGTTTGATTAGTGAAGATATTTCCAATTTTACCAACACCATGCTCCATCCCAAACCCTAAGCTAAATGCCTGAAAGCCGCCAGAATCTGTTACAATTGGATTTTCCCAACTCATGAATTTATGCAAGCCGCCAAGTTTTTTTATCAATTCGTCTCCTGGCCTTAGATGAAGATGAAAAGTATTTGCTAAAAGAACGCCTGCTTTTAGACATTTCATGTCTTGTTGGTCTAATGCTCTTACTGTGGCTGCTGTAGCAACCGGAATAAAATAAGGCGTTTCAAAAGAGCCGTGAGGGGTTTTGATTATGCCAAGGCGGGCTTTTTTATCTTGTGAGATTAGTTTGAACATAGAAAAAATAATTGTGAGAGTTTATTTAAATTTATCTCTTCTTTGTATCGTAAACAATTTCTTCTAACTTCTTCAGATTCCATTTGATCTGGTCAAATTTCTTCCTTAGATTTCCGTTCCTTAGGTTGAATTTCAAGAATTCGCCAAATATCTCTTCAACAAGGTCTTTTATCTTTTCAACCTCTTTGTTGTCTTTATGAGCTATTGTTACTGCCTTTCTTGTAAGTTCGCCTGTTAAGTCACATATACCCATGAGATAATCTTCTTCTGAAACCTTTAAACTTGATTGAGTAGGGATTTTTCTATCTTTAGTGATACCATAATAAGCCATAGCTTCAACATATTCCTGCATTGCTTCTGAATAGCTTCCTTCACCAAAAAGATTTTTATGAGAAACTGCAATCTTGTCAAGGTTGATCTTTTCTTTTTTGAGGGATGTGAAAATGCCATCTGCCTCTTTGAGATCATTCCGGTGAACAGAATATATCAGCTGCTTTGAAAGCTTCAGCACTTCCCTTGCTTTCTTGATTAACTCTTCCCGCTTACTATCATACCTATCCAAATTTGACCTAATCCGGTTAAAATCAGTTTTATCAAGCATTATCCATATAGAAATTGGTGCCTTATTTAAAGTTTACGAAAATCGAAAAGTTTATATATCATTCGTCTCATAGTTAAAGTGTATGGTAGTTGAATCGCCATTAAGAGGCGTTATAGAGTTTTTTGGAGAAATAGGATTATATGATGTAGTTCTGCCTTTCTTGCTTGTTTTTACAATTGTTTTTGCGATTTTTGAAAAAACAAGGGTATTAGGAGAGGAGACCATTGACAATAAGAAGTACTCCAGAAAAAACCTTAACACAATGGCTGCTTTTGTGATAGCATTTTTAGTTGTTGCTTCTTCAAAATTGGTTGCAATCATATCAACGGTTTCAAGCCAGATGGTTGTTTTGTTGATGCTAGCAGTATTGTTTTTATTGTTAGTCGGGTCTTTCTACAAAGAAGGAGAATTTGACTTAAGCAAAGGATGGAAGGTATTTTTCTCGGTGATAATGTTCATTGGAATTGTCTTGATTTTCCTCAATGCAATTGAATTTGAAGGAGAAAGCTGGCTCAATATATTCTGGTCCTGGGTTAGCGGAAATAATGCAAGCAATGCTGTCGGTTCGATAGTTTTATTAATACTTATTGTATTATGTGTTTGGTTCATTGTAACTGAGAGGGAAAAAACTTCCCCAAAATCAGAAAGTTCAAAATAAAAAACAAATGAGGTCTTAGGAATTAAGAATTCCTAACCCCTCAAAATTTTTAAAAAATTTAGAGGTGTAAAAAATGGCATTAAGTCGCGCATATAATCTTGAAGAATTTGTCAGGATATTAGAATCATGGGGCATAATGGATGTTCTGTTGCCTTTCTTGCTGGTATTTGTAGTTATATTTGCGGTATTGCAAAAAACGCAAATTCTAGGGGAAGGAAGGAGAAGATTTAACGCTATCTTCTCAATAGTGCTGGGATTAATGTTTGTTATCCCTCATGTAACTGGGGTTTACAGCTCGTGGGGATGGGATCCTGTGGATATTATGAATAAGGCTCTTCCACAAGTTTCAGTTTTGTTAGTTGCAATTGTAATGTTGCTGATATTGATAGGTGTATTAGGAGGAGAAAGAAACTGGATGGGTGGAGCTTTATCTGGCTGGGTAGCTATTGTAGCAATTATTGCTATTGCTGTCATATTTGGGTCTGCTGCTGGCTGGTGGGCAAACTGGAGTTGGTTTGAGAATTTCTTTGGGACAGACACGATTGCAGTAATAGTAATGATTTTGGTATTTGCAATAATAATCTGGTGGGTAACCAAAGGAGAGTCTGCAGAAGAAAAGACTGGCGCTCTAGGCCGCATGGGAAAGTCATTCCAGGACTTTTTCAGCCCAAAGAAGTGAGGTTTAGATAATGGCTACCTTTTTGGATGTAGCTGGTTTAGCGCAATTTTCCAATCTTTTTGTTTTTATTCTTGTATGGTTAGGTGTAGTGGCAATACTTACAGCGACAAAGACTTTAGGAGAGAATAAAGCCATAATATGGATTATTGGCCTTGTAGTTGGATTATTAGTATGGTTCAGCCCGATTGCTATTGGCTCAATCAAATTTATACTGCCTTGGTTTGGGGTCATATTTATCTTTATTCTGTTTATTATAATGGCCACAAAGCTATTTGGGGTGTCTGGGACACAATTTGAAAGCCTAAAATGGGTTGTGGTTGTGATTATAATCGTTGGCTTGATTATAGGCGCATTAAGCTATATCAGGGATGAGAGCAATATCCCAGGCAATGAGACTGGAACAGATTATTCAAAAAGCACTTCAGTTATATTCCATCCAAAAGTGGTAGGAATGATCTTTGTTTTATTGGTTGCTGTGTTTACCATAGCTTTATTAGCAGGCAAAACAAAATAAAAAGGAAAAGAAAAGAATTATGCTTTTCCTAAAATTCTATAAGCATCGATTCCAGAAGGAGCTTTAGCAACAGCAAATCTTCTTCCTTTTTTTGTAACTACCTTGTATTCAGTAGCGTTAAATTTCTTTTTGCCTTTTACATCATAAAACGACAATTCTTCTGCCATCAAGATACACCTCCTTTGTAAACTAGGGGTTTTATCATAATTAGTATTTAAATCTTTGGATAAAAATAATTCTTCTGTGATTTACTGATTGATGGTGAATATGCAATAAACCAAAAGTTATTTAAATATGTTCATCAGATATTTGATTAAGAGGCGACTAATGGCAATTCCTACTGTTTATATTCCTCAAGCTGAAAGCGAAGTTTCTACTTTTTTGATTGCTACGCTGTTCTTTTGTTTTTTTATCTCTTATGCGATTTATTTGCTTTTGCCGCAGAAGATTGAAAAGCACAAAAGGATTTTTGCTACAGTCTTTATTTTTATTGGGGTATATGGATTATTTGCCATTCTTTTAAAGACAATTATTAGGATAATGGGCGCTTAAATTATGCTTAGGAGCTCTTTAATGTCATTTATTTCGTAGTCTGCCTTTATTTTAGCTGCTTTGGGATTGCCGTATCTTGCGAAGCATGTCTTCATACCAATAGCATTGGCTCCTTTTATGTCACGTTCTGGCCAATCACCTACCATTAAGCACTCTTCTGGCTTTAGATTCAGTTTTTTCAATGCTACTTTGAAAGGAAGCTGGCTTGGCTTTAACTGATTTGTATCCTCAAAAGCAACAACAATATCAAAGAAGTTACTTAATCGCATAGATACAATCCTTATCCACGCCTTTAAACGAGGCGCGTCAGTTACTATTCCTAATTTGATGCCTTTTTGCTTTAGCTTTAGCAAGACATAGTCTGTATGAGGATAGGGCTCTAAGAAGCCTATTCTTGCTTTTCTGTACGCAACTATGCCATATGCCAATATCCTATAATCAATCTTGCCTGTCTGCTCATTCAGGAAATCCTGGAATAGCTTAGGGTATTCCATCCCTTTCTTATCATATATCTTATAAAATTTCTTTAATGTTGAAGATTTATTCACTTTCAGCCCTGCGTCAATCATAGCGTCTACTGCTGCTTCTAATGAAATCTTTTTCATTTTAAGAAAATCTATCAATGTGTTGTCTAAATCAAAAAGGATTGCTTTGATCATATCAAAAGAGAGAGTGTTATCAGTTTATATAGGTTTTGTAAAAAAGAAAATGCTGGAATTGCTTCCAGCTAAATCCCCGCCCCCGGATTCGAACCAGGAACCTTTCGGTAACGGCTGATTGTTTATCATCAGAGTGCTCTGCACATATCAAAACAATTTCTACAGCCGAACGCTCTAGCCGATGCTCCTCATATTTAATGAGTTTGAGCTAGGCGGGGGATAACTTAAAGAAAATCGAAGGCTATTTATAAATATTATGATTGAGAAGGAGATGTTATTGTTACCTTATTGGACCTTGATTTAGTTTCTTTATTGTTATGCCTGTACTTTGCAACAGCAGCTGGAAGATTGAAACCGCCAATAATTGAAAGCTTTGATTTTATTCTGTATCTAATAACTCTTTCTTCGCTGGCGTCTAAATTGTCAAGGACCCATTTGACAAGGGAGCCTTTCTTCTCGTGCTTTAATATCTTGACTGGCTGCAATGTGCCTATTGAGATTTCTTTTTCAATATCGGCAAGATTAGGGATTCTGTCCATCAACTCAATATCCTTAAGTGCTGTTTTCCCGCGATTTTTTATTGCTAGAATTATGTTTACGTTGGATATTCCACCTTCTCGTTTTTCAATGCCTGCTACACTCTTCTGTATTGTTAATGGTCCCCTAAATTTAAGGTAGAGTAATATCAATATTATGATCAATATTGCCAGATAAAGCAAAGGCCTATAATTCTCGGTTATTTTCACTGCCATTAATTTATCTTCCAAAGTAACTGGCCAAGCCAAATAGGTTTTTCCATTTTCTTTGACAATAGTTGATTTGGGCTTTGTTGTTATGAATAGGCTTTTTAAGGGATTAGTCTCAACTTTCATAACGCCTTTATAGTTTTCATCGTTGGAGGAGAATTGTATCTCTTTTTGGGTCTTAAGAAACTGTTTGGTTACTGTTTCTTTTGACTGAGAAGCGTATTCTACGATTGAAAACTCTTTAGCGATAGGGCCTGTTATCATTTCCTGGCCTTTTAATAGGGTGAGGGTCAGCATGCCTTTTTGGGGGGATGTTAATGGATCCAGCTGTTTTGTAAGTTCTACTGTTTTTCTTTCCTTTGGACCAATTTCATTTGTTATCTCGTCATTTATTAAATTGCTCTCTATCCTGATAACCAAGTCTTTAATATCCAAGATATTCTGATTTATAAGATTAACTTTGATTAGGATATTTTCTCTTGGGTCTATACTGCCGGGAATTTCTAGGTCTGCTGTGACTGTGGGTATATAGGTCATTGCTTCGCTTGAAATAATTGAAACCCTGACAGGAGTGTTGATGGCAGGCCCTTTAGTTGTGGATTCAACCTTGATGTTTACATTATATGCTCCAATTTCGTATATTTTTAAAGGGTCTACAAGAAGAATTATGGTTTTTTCTGATTTTGGCTGCACTTCAACTATAATGGGATTTTGGATCGGGTCTGTATAGATATCCCAAGTGGGGTAATCCATTGTAAAAACCCTGAATTGTTCAATTCTTTCAAGGCTATTGGATATAGTGAGATTAAATTTTGCTGCCTCCTCTGCCTTGATTTGGTTTTGGACTGGCGTGAAAGAGACCTTAAAATCTTCTGCGTAAATAATTGGCATAAGCAATAGAACAAAAGTTAATAAAAAAACACCCTTTTTCATTACCATTAAAATCACAACTAGGAATAATGAGATTACTACTATTTAAAGGTTTCTTTTTTTGCTTTTTGGTGCAAATTTAGCCAAAAGGTGAAGGATGTGGGGCTGCCGTGGTTCCCACGCAAACGAGTACGTTTGCATTCTACAGTCTAGTGAGACATTCCTCGCTTTTAGAAATAAATGGTTTCTAAACCATCATAAAACTGTGTTTTCTGAGGTTTGCTCGGAAGTCTCACGAACTATATGAAGGGAATTCGTTGGAGGGACTGCACCCTACAGATACCGGCGATGAGTTTATGCTATTTCGTTACACTCAATAGCATGAACGCCCCTGTAGAAGTAAGGAATGTATGGGGCTGCCGTGATTTGAACACGGGTTGGACGCTATTAGGCGATAAAAGAAAGACTTTAAGTCCTCCCCGAGCGCCAGTGATAGCCAAACTACACTACAGCCCCTTGAAAGGCAAGAATTTAATCCCCTATATTAAAATTATGCAATATCGCTAACATGCTCATTCTTATTTATTTTGATTACATTGTCAACAAAGCTTTCTATCTTGTTTTCATGCGAGACAATAATGGTTTGCTTGACATTTAACTGCTCCAAGACAATCCTGATTTTGTCAAGCTGCTCTGTGCTAAATCCATCTGTAGGCTCATCCAGCATAATGATGTCTTTTGTCTTTATCTCGCTTACAATGTCGTTTATAACTTTGTTTAAGGCTAGCCTATAAGCTAGAGCTAATGATGTCTTTTCACCGCCAGAGAGATTTTCCAGGCTGGTTTCATATCCGTTTTGCTCTATCACAGGGCTGAATTCATCGTCTATTCTAACTGAGATTATCTCGTCTTCGATTATTGTATCAAACCAATTTTGGAACAGCTTGTTAAACTCATAATGAATCTTTAACATGATATGCTTTTCTATAGTGGACATCAGGTTTATGAAATGCTCTTCAAGCCAATTCTGCATCTGTGATAGATGAGCAAGTTTTTCTTTTACCTCTATCTTTTCCCTGATTTCCTTTTCTAATATGCCTATTATTTTCAAAATGCCTTCTTTTTCTTTTTCCAGCGCTGTTTTTTGCAGCTCAAGCTTTCTCTCTTCGATCATTGCAAAATCAAGCTGGTTTTTTATTTTCTTGTAATCCTCTTCAGTAATTTCGTAGCTTTGGATCTGTTTGATCAATTCTTCATTAACTGCGCGTATTTTGCTGATATCTTTTCTTAGCGTCTGCTCATGCTCTTCGATATCCTGGATCTCCTTGGATTTTTCTTTTAAAGACTCTGATTTTATTTTTTGGATAGAAGCGATTTTTTCTTTTTCTTTCAGCTGGTTAAGGATCTCTTTTAACTCCTTAAGCTTGGCTTCTGCCTGCTTTTCCTGATTTTGATAGAGCAAGAGGTCTTCTTCCAACCTTACAAGCGATTCGTCTTCTCTTTTATGGATGGCTTCTTTGTGAGCATGAGAAACATCCTGCTGGCATGTCGGGCATTTGTCAATCTTAGTTATTTTTTCTTTTATGCCTAGAGAATGATTTTTTTTGGCGAGAAATTCGTATATTTTTTCATTAATGGATTTGAGGGTATGCTCCATCAGCCTTGTTTCATTTTCCTTTTCTTTTATTGGAATTGCTAGTGTTTCAGCATCTGCTTTTTCTGTTTGCTCCAGTTCCTGCTTTAGCGCTTGTGTCTGCCTTTGGAGCATGTCAAGCCTTAACCTGTTCCGGTTTATGCCCTCTACTTTGTTTTTTAAGTTTAGTTCATTGATTTTTGATTCATGCTTTAATCTCTCCAGCTCTTTAATCATGTTTTCAATTTTTTCCAGATTGCCCTTTTCTGCATTTAACCTTTGTTTTGCTTCTTTTAATTTTGGTGAGAGCTCTCCTAATCTTTCATCTGTTTTTTTGAATTCGCCCTGTTTTTCATCTTTTTGCTTTTGTTTTAGATCAAGATCATGGATTTTTGCTTCATAAGCAATTCTTGTCTCTTTGATCTCTTTTATTAGTATTGCTGAGTTTTCTTTTATCCGCTTGTACTTGTCTATATTGAAGACCCTTCTTAATATATCAAGCCTTATCTCTCTGTCTTCTGTTAAGATTTGCTTCATCTCCTCCTGGGGCGTATAGACAGTATAACGATAGATTAGGTCTTTGCTTTTTGCGACTAACCCTTTTGGATAGCCTAACAAGTCTAGAATTATTGTTTTAAGTTCTATGGCTGTGCCTTCTCTTTTGATTCCGTCAATTATTATATAACCTGTTTCTTGTTTTATGTCTTCCTTGCCTCTTTTTAGATTCCTTTTTATTAGAATGTCTTTATTGCTGATGTTGAATCTCATTTCAACAGAACCTTCTTTTTTTCCATGCCTTAATAATGCAGACGCAGAAAGGTCTGCTCTTTTTACACCAAACAATGCAAATTCTATTGCCAGCAAGATTGTAGATTTTCCAGAGCCAATATCGCCGCTTAGCAAGGTTGATCCTTCTGGGAATATTATCTCATTATTTAGATAAGACCGGATATTGTTTAGCTTTAAAGATTTAATTATCATTTAATCCCCCAATTAGCAAGATATCCAGCTGGATATATAATTTTTTTGATTAATTGGAAAAAGCAACCCTATACGCTGCATACAGGCCGCCAAAGCAGAAAGCTACAAATGCTCCAATGAATACAAATAAGAATACTGGAAATTCTGGAGGGCCTAACAAGGCTTCTGGGCACATTGGCTGCCTAAGCCAGACCACCAATAAGGCGCTTATTGACAAAATCCAAGCTATTGTAAGAAGGAATATAATAAAAAACAGGATTTTATTATTGATTTTTTGTTTATTTTTTGTTTTTTTCATTTTACCAACTCCTTTTTGAGATATTCGATCACTTCTACTGGTGTTGGGTCTATTCTATTGAGCGCAGCAAGATAGTATGAAGTGAAATCCCCAAGATAGATTGCTGAGAACAACCTTGCAAGAATGCTCTCTCCTTGAGTATGCACTTGCGCTACTTCTATGCGCTTTTCCATAATATTCGAGCAGATATCCATTCTTTTTTGGATTCTTGGATGGTCAAACCTGTCTCTTATCAATACTGCGATATATTGGTCTTTTCTCATAGAATGATAGCCCACTATTTCGTTATGGTTCATCTCCGGGAGCACATTGCAGAAAGCTGGCTGTTTGCTGTTTTCATTAAACTCGCATTTCCACCTGTATGCAACAGGCTCTAAAAAATCAGAAGAGTATATTATTGGCGTCTTGCCTTGTATGGATTTTGCAAGCTTTTCTGCCCTTTCCTTAAATTCATTCACGTTTTTTAAGACTATTAACATCTCGTTTAATTCTTTATTAGAGATATTGATCAGCCCAGAATTAAAGAGAAGGCCTAACATCGGGAAAAAAAGGTAAGCAATTGCATTTCTTGGCTGCAAGCCTGAGGGTATTACTATTGTTTTTTTGCAGAGCTCTGCCAATTTTCCTCCAGAAGCTACTGCAATCACATTGGCTTTTTTGTTTATTGCATCCTGGCAAGCGCTCAATGTTTCCTCTGTGTTGCCTGAATAAGAAACTGCAAAGACCAATGTGCTCTCGTCAACGAAATTAGGCAGCTTATAGCTGCGGTTGACAAAAACAGGCATCTCTGTATTTGAAAGGCAGGTTTTTAATAAATCCCCTCCGATTGCAGAACCGCCCATGCCTGTCACGACTATGTTTGTCACTTTTTTAGAGAGCTTCTCTCCTTTAGAAATTGCCAATGCATCCCTGCATTGCTTTGGAAAATTTTCAAGGACTGCCAGCATATTTGACTTGTCAAGCACCATACGCATTTCTTATTTGTCAGGGTTTAAATAATTTGCTGTTTTTGAATGAATGGGTTTTAAAGCAATAAATCGAAATATTTAAATAGCTGCTAGATAAGGTGGTATTATCAACAAAAAAAGGTGATGTTAATGTTTAATAAAAAAGCCATAATTTTGCATCCAGCGACCTGGATTGTTACAGCATTTATTTTAGGGGTTATTCTGACAGTACTAGCGGCAAGAGGAGTTATACCTGTACAGGTCTGCCCTTAAATTCTTTATTCTATTTCTTTAGAATATAAATGTTTAAATAGGAGTATATTAAGTAAGAGTGTATAATATTCAGGAGGGTGATAATTATGGCTATTTTTCCAAGGATTTTTGGAGCGGTAGTTGATACTAGCATGATAGATGCAAGACGAAAGATGGGTCCCCAGAGAGCTCCGACTAGAGACTTAAAAGGTGAAGCGATAAGAATGTATTCAGTGGAAGGGCGCATGATTCATGATCGGGATGAAATCGAAGCAATTATTATGGAAGGACTTAGAAAAGGATTAAGAGGTAGTAATGCTCGCAAACTGTTAGTTATCGAGAATGATGAGTTACTAATGGTTAAAAAGATAAGTGAAGATCTCCATAAAGCTATTCAAGATACTGTTGCAATTGCGCAATTGGTTTTGGAAGGCCTAATGAAAATTATTTCTGAGAATCAGAAACTAAGAGCAAAATATCCCCAATGGAAACCTTTACATGATGAAGAGGCAAGAATACAATATGCGCAACAAGAATTCAGAGTTATGTTAGAAAAGGTCGGTAGTGACTTATTAAAAATTGCAAAATAAGATTATTGGATTATAATTAGACCAAAATAGTAACTATCTAAGAATTATAAAATATTATTAACTAATGCTAACCTTTTGTCCAACAGATTGCCCAGGCAGGCCTTTTTCGAAGATTGCCCTTATGCAGCCGTTTCTTCCGTGTTCCTTTGCTATTTTGCCTGTTATTTCTTTTCCAGCAGGGCTTTTCCAAGAAACTGATTTACCAATTAGCTTAACAGCATCTTCTTTCTTTTCGCCAACCTTGATTATTATATGATTGGTCTTCTGTACGCGCTTGCTTTTCCTGAAATTGACAATTATCCCTTGCATAGCTGGTAAAAATCAGGGTAGATTTAAAAAGGTTTCTGTAAATTGAAAGATTTGTATGAATAATGGGGAAACAACCTTCCATGAGGGAAACAAACAAAAATAAATCATTTACATAAGTTTTATAAATTAAAACATATTTTGCTTCTCATAAAATGAACGCATTAACAAGAAGGCAGATGCTACAAACAACTGCAATGGCATCTTTAGGATTAGTTATTCCTACATTAACCTCTGCCCAAACTGCATCGACACCTACTAATTGGTATGGCATTAAATTTTGTAGAGGTGAAAAAGAATCCTTCACAATCGATGATCTATTTAATGATGGTCCAAATAGTAGCATCCCTTATCCAGAAAAAGACGAATTTGATACAGATGAGGACCACAAAAGGAAGAACGAAGAATATGGGGTATTGCGCGATGCCCTGAATAGAGTTCGAAGTATGCCTTTGCGCTTTGAAATTGATTTTAATCCAAACACAATGAATCCTGATGGAAGGAGTGTTAACGAAGATCGAAATCCAATTGTCTGGTTAGGAAAATATGATACAGAAAAAAGAGGAGCATTCCGAGTGTGTATAGGTGTGGAATACGAATTGAGTGATATGAAGGTATATGAATATGATGTCCAAACCCAAGCTGTAGGGAAATCACAATCAAGCCAATGGTGGAAACATCGGGAAAAGAAAGAGTATCTTTGTGCAAGGCGGATTATGCCATGGTTTTATACTCTTACTGGAGGAAGTGGAGATCTGTATCTAGAACTCCAAAATGATGCTGCGAGAGAAGTTAGAAACATGCCCCAAGTAAGATTTTATGCAGAATGCACAACAAGCACACATTTAAAACAGTGGGATCCTAATTATGACTCTGATTACCCCCTCACTGAGCATCAAATGATAATCGAGCTTAAATTAGCATTCAGTTATGTTGAATTTAGAGGTGCTGATAAAAAGAGTATAATAGCAAGGTTTGGAACTTCTAACCCCATAAGAAGCCTAGCTACAATCGAGGAAGGGGCTCTTAGAACGGCTACTGTACATGATCACACATGGGATGGTTGGGAATACAAAAGACAATCCTTTATACGTTAGGTTTTTATTTAAACAAAATTAAGTTGACATTAATAATTTCTTAGATAAGCAGGATTTACTGGTTCAGTTTATGGAATAAGCCGTAACGAGTTGGAAAAATGTTTGACATATTGTCCTAATCTGGTTTTTAAAAGTACTAATAGAACCGCCTGTGAGTTAGAGTATAACCCCGGATGTCTTGTAACTTTTAGTCCATTACTATGCTTTGTATACTATGATAGTCAATAATCACTCTACCAATGCTGGTTTCAACTGAGAAATTGTTTCCAATGGTTCCTGTTAATGGTTTACCGTCCCTTAGTTCAAGCCGACCGTATCTAAGGTTATACTCGCTGTATAGATATTGCCAACTTTTAACATTATCAAAAGGAATATAGTGGGTTTGATTAGTAGCTGTATCAAAAAAATTCAAAGTGGGTTTGTAATTCGGGGGTACTATCAGACCTTCGGTTGAGATGGTTACTTTACCTTGATAAGATTCGCCATGGTATATTCCTTCATTTATTACTTGGATTGTTCCTTGGTTATTAGAGATCTCGGGTTTTGCAACCTGTAAACTTTGCTCTGGAATAGTTTGAGCATATTTTTCGGAGTGTTCTGGTTCTTTTAAGAGTGCTTCCAATCCAAGGACTCCAACAGCGCCTATTGCAATCCCACTCAAAATCGCCCCAATTGTTTTGTATTTTGCCATTTTTGTTCTTCTAGACCTTCTATGTTATTTGACATCACATATAATTCTAGCTTCTTGCATAAACCATAGCAGGCTTGCAAAGTTAACGTTGAAGCATAACGGGTATACAAACCTTTCTTTTTTTATTACTTATTAATGATAAATTGATTAAAATCACTTTTTCTATAAAACAAAATAGAGTATAACGGGCAATAATAAACAGCCCATTGCTGTGCTTCTCTTTATGCCGACTAAGGGAGAGATAATGCCGATTGCTGTGCTTATCACTAAGATTAAAAGCCCGGTAAAACCGCTGAACACAAAAACCAATACAGTTATGAATGATATCACTATTATCGAAATCTTCTTGTAATCCACCTTTCCAATGAAATTGGCAAAGCCTTTGGTGATTTCCAACGACAAAAATAAGGCGATAGAGCCTACAATCAATGCTACTGCTAAAAATATCAATAAATCTGTAAAACTGATTGATTCTATTATTTCCATCAAAGCCACTATTGCCCCATTTCTTGCCTTATTGATCGTGTAAAATGCGACAAGCCCAAATAAAAAGTTAATAGTGCCTATGCCGCCAATCATTATCATGAAGCCGTAATTAGAGATGTTCCTTACAATCTCCATCCCGATGACAGCTGCTTCTGCTGCTCCTAATCCAGGCAATAATCCTGTCAAGCTTCCGCAAAATACAGCGGTTAGTATTGCTTTAACCCTTTCTTTTAAGCTGACATGGATTGTCTCGCTTATTGTCTGCTCAGGGATTTTGACCTTCTCTGACAAGGATATCACCAAAGAGCTTATTCCAAACAATCCGCTAAGCATTGGAAACAAGGGCTGATTCAAGTTTGGCCAGCTAAAGACAATTATACCAAGAATTCCTGAAAGAAGGAAAACAAATGATGACCATAATTTTTTAATGCCTTTCTCCCTTAAGGTCATGAACAGGACAACAAATATCAGGAGGTATCCTATAAGAGGCTGTATAAAATTATAGATAAATGGCACAAAAGGGATCATCAAGGGAGTAAGCAGGACTGTAATCACTAAGCCAAAAAAAGCTCCTATCACTGTCAATTTTACTGCTTCAAAACCTCTTCCTTCTAATAATAGCTTATGGCCTGGCAATACTATTAAAGCCTTTTCAGCATCTGGCGCGCCTAGAAAAATAGAGGGTATTGCATCTAAAAATGTATGAGTTATGCCCATTGAAATAATGAAAACTCCTAAGCTTAATGGAGAGGTAAATCCAAGAAGATAGCCAGAGAAACTGACCAGCAATAAGCTAACCAAGTTTATATGGATGCCTGGAACTAGGCCTGT
>CAZKBD010000042.1:0-14985 GCA_964550945.1 uncultured Methanosarcinales archaeon | reverse complement strand
CTAGGCGCATCAACAATAGAAGCCCAGGAGAACGTTGCTGTTGACATTGCAAACCAATTAGTTGAAGCTTTAAATAAGAAGAAATTAGTTAATGTTGTTAATGGCGTTACCTATTTAAGAGAATAATTATCTTCTTACTCTTTTTCTTTTCTCTTTCTTCATTCTTTTGCGTTGCCATTTCCATCTCATCTGGCCTTTCTTCTTCCATCTTCTTGATCCACGTTTCATTTAGTTACCACCTTTGTAATAAAAATGCCCCCAGCGGGACTTTCACCAAACCTGCTCATTTTGGTTACTTTTTCTAAAAGTAACGAATCGAACGAAGTGAGATTCCCCATTTCGATCGAACATTTTTGCAGAGCAAAAAGGTTCGTTTTGAACCCACGTCTTCGGCTCGAAAAGCCGAAATGATTCTCCAGCATTTCTGTGACCGGACTACACCATGGGGGCCTTAAAAGTTGTATTTTTTATCCCATTTATAAACGTTATTGTTTTTTACTATCTTTTTAAATCTTTGAACTTCACAGAATGCTGCTCTCCTCCGCTTCCCCAATTATCAAGCTCAGTTTCATGGATAATTACTGTTACTGCCTGAGCAGGTATTCCCATTTCTGTAAAGACTTCTGTAATGTTCTTAATAAGCTCTGGTTTCTTCTTTTTATCCATTGGCCATGTTTCAATGTTTACAATTGGCATTTATATCACCTAATTTTTTGTTTTCTATTAATCTCCTTCTAAAAAGAGAAAAATGGGCTCGAAGGGACTTTCGCAAAGGGATTGCATCAAGTTCGTGGGACTTCCGAACAAAGTGAGGAATGTCCCACTTGACTGCCGGTACCTTTAGGGTGCAGTCCCTAAGTTTTGAACCCTCGACCGCTGGCTGTCTTAGTTGCATAAAGCGTGGTCATATAAGACCAGCGCTCTAACCAGGCTGAGCTACGAGCCCATTTAATAAGCCAGAGAACTTAGTATATTTATAAAGATTTTTGTTTGGATATCAAAGAAAATCGGCCACCTTAGTCAATAGACTGGTTGTATGCTCGCTTCGCTCGGGCCGATTTTCTTGTTCTCATTTTCCCCTGATTACATAACTGGCAGCAATTCACCAGTGAGATACACCGGTGGAAAATGAGATTTTAACTCACAATAAATTTATATACCCTTACCAGTTTTAGGAACACCATGGGCATATTTGAAATAATCTTGATAATTATTGGCTTAAGCCTTTTTGAAGTGATTAGCAGCATAGACAATGCGATCATAAATGGAGAGGTTCTGGCAACAGTCTCAAAAAAAGCCAGAAGATGGTTTTTGATATGGGGGCTGATTATCGCAGTTTTTTTGGTTAGGGGCTTGCTGCCTTTTTTAATTCTTTGGGGGAGCAACCCTCAGATTGGTATAAATGGTGTTTTGAGGTTAGCATTTAGCTCAGATCCTATCATCTTAAAGGCAGTTGAGGAATCTTCACCGGTTTTATTTATTGGAGGTGGCACCTTTCTTGTTTTTCTTTTCTTTCATTGGCTTTTTTTGGAGCCTAAACACTACGGCATCGCAGGAGAGGAATTGATTGAAAAACATGGTGTATGGTTCTTCACAATAGTATCAGTGATATTGGCTTTGCTTGTTTGGTTATCAATTAAGCAAAACCCTTTTATGGCTTTTGGAGCAGTTATAGGCTCAACAGCCTTCTTCATAACACACGGATTTAAGGAAAATGCAGCTAAGATGGAAAAACAGATGCTTGAAGGGAAGACAAACATCTCTGATATAAGCAAAATCCTTTATCTTGAGGTGATAGATGCTACTTTCTCTGTTGACGGTGTTTTAGGGGCATTTGCGTTTACTTTATCTATCCCCCTTATATTGATAGGAAACGGGATAGGTGCGATTGTTGTAAGGCAAATAACAATCAAGAATATTGAGAATGTAAAAAAGTACAAATATCTTAAAAATGGAGCAATGTATTCTATTTTTGCACTAGGCACAATAATGATTCTGGAAAGTTTTAAGCTGCATATTCCCTCCTGGGTCACCCCAGTAGTGACTTGCTGTATAGTGGGGTATTTCTTCTACAAATCAGTGAAAGAAAGTAAATGCGCCAGCCGAGATTCGAATTTCCGATCTTAGCAAAGCTAAAATTCTCGGATGAGAACCTTGGCAAGGTCCTATCATTCATGGCAACTGGTTAAATTTAAGCCTAGCCAGTCGTAGCCATTAGATCACTGGCGCATTTGATAAAGTGGGCCCGCCCGGATTCGAACCGGGGACTAACACCTTTCATAGTAACTTGTAAGGGTGCTGTCATAGCCGCTAGACCACGAGCCCTTGATTCTCAGAATTATATTTTCATTTAAAAATGTTTTGCTTTCCAATTTTTATATTCTATTTAATCTGTATTTAATCACTAAATTTATATATGAACTAGGTTATAATCAGTTATAATGCAACTGCCCGTTATTAAGAACCATGAGCACGTATTCCAGCTTCTATTCGATAAAGATGAGATTACCTGGCAGAGCATTCTGTTTGAATTAGTAAGGACTGAGCAAATGGATCCTTGGGATATTGACATCTCTTTATTAACTCAAAAATACCTGGAAATGGTCAAAAAGCTGAAAGAGATGGACTTCAGGGGTTCTGGAAAAGTATTATTGGCAGCAGCCATATTGCTAAGGATAAAATCAACCAGGTTGATGGGAGAAGATCTTGACCAGCTTGATAGGTTGTTCTCAGGCGAGGAAGAAGAGAGTGATTTTGAGGAGGCACCAGATGTCAAAATGACGCCTCAGGAAAGAGCAAGCTTGATCCCAAGAACCCCTCAGCCAAGAAAAAGAAAGGTCTCGGTATATGATCTTGTGAATGCCCTTGAGAGGGCTTTGGAAACAAAAAGGAGAAGAGTTTTGCAGAGCATACCTCCAACAAATATCACCATGCCTGCAAAAAGAAAGGATATAACCGCAATAATCATGGATGTTTATGGAAGAATCAAATCTTTTTTTTATAAAGATAAAAAAAGTGTCCTAACATTCTCCGAGCTGATCCCATCAGATTCCAAGGAAGATAAGGTATACACATTCATACCATTGCTGCATCTAACAAACCAGCAAAAAATAGAGCTATTCCAGGAACAGCATTTTGGAGAGATAGAGATAATGTTAAAAACAAGCGAAGACCTTAAAAAGGAGCTTGGAAATGAGATAGCTTAGTGCTGTATCTGTTTTTTTAGGGTTACTAATTGGATCAACTTTAGGGCCTTGAGCTCTTCCTTCATTTTTTCCACTTCATCCTTAAGCTCGTAAATTAACTCGTAGTTGTGCTGAACATTGCCAACATTCTCTTCTACAATATCAGAAACATCCTGTAACTCATTAAACTCAGCTCTAATTTGTTTGATCCATGCGTCCACATTGTTCTTGAATTCAACGAATTCTTTGTTTACTATCAATTCTTGGTTCATTTTAGGAAATCCCTAGCCCGTTTAATAGGATGAAGAGGCAGTTTTATACTCGAAATATTAGTGAGGATCAAAAGGTTGTTTTGTTTGGCCTCTTTCTTTTCGAGTGTTACGCCAAAATTACTGCCTCTTTCTATGAGATCCAAAAACACAAGGTTTTTGGAAATTGGTATACTAATATGTATACTAGTAGTATTTAAAGCTTTCGGATTTATAGTATTTTGTAATATATATTTTGTAACACCCAAATTTTTATAGACGAGCTAGCATCTCTGTACCATATGAAAGAGCTAATTCCGATAGGTGTTTTTGTGATATTTATCGGCATGATTCTGATATTTATTGGAGCATTATCGCAAACTACTAAACAAGATTCCAAAATAGCTGTCGGCGGATTTATAGGTTTTATACCATTTGGTTTTGCCAATGATAAAAGAATGCTTTATTTTACCATTGCACTAACCGCAATATTCATGCTGATATTTTTTCTTTTCCAGAAACATTATCTTTAATTATATGCAGAACCTGACTCAGTCTTTCGCAAATATTAAATTAGACAACCAATTACAACTAAACGACCATATGAACCAGAAATAATCTAACTAACCTCATCTAATCCCTTTCTAGAATCTCATGCTTATTGGATAACTATCCTATTCATCTCTTTGCCTGTCTTTTCCTTTGTTATCCTGTCAAAACAGCTTCTGCAGTAGGTATGCACTTTAATTCCGTCATGGCTGGTTAACCTGCAGTCATCTGCGCTCTCAATCATCTTGCGGCAAGATTCGCATTGGTTGTACATTTTTATGCACCTTTTGGCACTTTCAGCAATTCTCCTTTTTTCAATAATGACATTCCAGCTTTATTCCCTATAATCTCCA
This sequence comes from uncultured Methanosarcinales archaeon, assembly GCA_964550945.1. Classification (GTDB taxonomy): domain Archaea; phylum Nanobdellota; class Nanobdellia; order Woesearchaeales; family CAZKBD01; genus CAZKBD01. The sequence goes on along the minus strand of CAZKBD010000042.1, from coordinate 10,650 downwards.
CTCTGATGATTTTGTCAGGATTTTCAAGATCAACCTTTGGCTTCTCAACTAATTCAGTAAGTTTTAATATCAACTCCATCTCATGGCCTTCTCTTTTTCTCTTGCCTAACTCCATCTTCCATTTCTCTTTGTCCTTGATGTCTTTTGCAAGTATTTTAACTACCTTCTGCATGTCTTTGATTGTGGCTTTGCACCATTTATCTATAGGTATATAATGGAAAGTTTTTTCAAATCTTGCAGCATCTTTTTTGCATAATACAGTTAAATCCTTTACAGCCTTTCTTGCATCTTTTACACTTGCAGAAAACAAGCCGTCAACCTCTTTTTTTATCTGCTTTGCATCATGTTTTATATCTTTGAATAGGTTCACAATATTGTCTTTGGCAGTTCCGCTGTGAGAAGGATCATAACTTATTAAAATATTTGGCTTCATTCGATCACCCCAAATAAGCTGTATAGATTGATGGATATAAATAATTTTTGTTTTGCAGATAGAAAAATATTAATACTATCTCTCTAAAATAGAGCATATGGAAGAGCAAGCTTTAGGAGAACTTAGGCCAAATATAAAGAAGATATTCTTGCTTAATATATTAAAGATAGGTTTTGCAGTCGGTGTTATTATTACTGCTGTGGCATTTCTCAATTACATGATTGATATCAAAGAAGTGTATAAGGGTATTCAGGAAGGATTTAGCGGAATAGGGATCCAGTTTTCACCACCAAGCCAAACACAAATAATAATGTGGGTTACAATAGCTTTGTTTGGAATGGGCATATTTCTTATGTTGTTTAATTATATTGCGCTTGGAAAAGTGAGATACATCTTTTACAGCAACCGGCTTGCTTTGTACAGAAGCTTTTTGATGATCCAGGTTAAAGAAGACATGATACCCTATTCCAACATTGTTAAAGTCTCTTTCGAAAAAGCTTTTCCAAATACGGGCAATATTGCTCTGGAATTATCCGGAATGGAGCAAAAAGAGATTAAGCTGCAATTCATTGATAATGCTGTGCAGGCTGTAGCCAATATACAGAGGCTGATACAAAACTACAAAGCAAGCTATTATGCGCAATATGCTCAAGACCAGAGATTAGGCAATATAGTGGATCAATTAACTTAGCTTTTTTGCAAAAATATTTATCCATGTAAAGTTATCAACCCTGACTGGAGTTATGCTTGTGATATAAAATCCAATATCTTTCATCATTGTTTCTGTCTCAACCTGCCCAAAAAACGAGAATTTTCTTGGCATATTCCCTACTTCAATGCTTTTGACCACTTTATCTTCTTTGCCCTCAAGAATATCAATAAATAAAACGCCATCTTTCTTTAATAAATCAAAAAATCTCTTAAGAACTTTTGCGATGTTCTTTCTATCTATATGCACCGAGGAATTATAGCACCATATCCCGTCAAAGCTGTTCTTTTTTAGCTTAATCTTCTCCAGATCCATCACCTTGAACTTGGCTTTTTTTGATTTTACTCTTTTTTTAGCTTCTGCAATCAGTTTTTTTGAAAGATCGATTCCAATCACTTTAAAACCCTCATTGGTAAAATATTCGCTGTCCCTTCCAGGGCCGCAGGCAACATCCAAAATCAGCGCTTTCTTAGAGATAATAGAAATAAAGCTATCAAGCTCGAACTGAGGCAATCTAGAATAGCTATATTGAGTGTACTGTTTTGCAAATTTGTCATATGCGCTAATTGCTGCCATAACCATTAACAATCTTTGAGAAATTATCTGAATCTAATGAAGCTCCGCCAACTAATGCGCCATCTACATCTTCCTGCAGCAATAAGTCTTTAATATTCTCTGTTGTGACTGAGCCACCATACTGTATCCTCAATTTTTTTGCAATATCTTTATTAAACATCTTAGCGATTAGCTCCCTCATGAACAGATGAGACTCTTCAGCCTGGATTGGCGTTGCGTTTTTTCCAGTGCCAATAGCCCAGACAGGCTCATAGGCAATAACAACACCAGCCATATCCTTATCTGTAAGCCCATTAAGGCATTCTTTAATCTGTTTTTCAATAACCTTATTGGTCATGCCATTTTCTCTTTCTTCAAGAAGCTCTCCAACGCAAACTATTGATTTCAATCCGCAAGAAAGAGCTTTCTTTATTTTTTTATTAATAAGATCATCAGTCTCTTTAAAATATTTTCTTCTCTCAGAATGGCCTAAAATCACATATTCGCATCCAATGTCTTTCAATATCACAGGTGACACCTCTCCTGTGAAAGCGCCTTTCTCCTCAAAATAGCAGTTCTGGGCTCCTAACTTTATCTTTGTGCCTTTTAATTCTTTAGAGACAGCTTCCAAAGCAGTGAACATAGGGCAGATAACAATCTCAACATCACTCTTAATCAATTTTTTCAGGGTTTTGACAAAAGAAATAGACTCCTGAATAGTCTTGTTCATCTTCCAATTTGCTGCAATAATAGTCTTTCTCATATTATCTTCTAGAGATAGTTTCTTTATTTTTAAATCTTTGCCTAATTTTATAGCAGGATATGCCAATAACTATCAGAGCAATTGCTTGGATTAGCGTGAATATTGCAATCTTTATCGCAATGTCATAAAACAAGCCCTGAGGATACATCAGGATTATTTTGTCTGTAGCTGGATTCATCAGCCAAAGATTATTGTCAAAGGCAATCTTATGAAAAAATGTGAAAAAGGAATCAAAATTCAGCTTCATTACAGCCCAAATAAACAGTGCAGGTATGATTGTTAAGATACCACCTGCAGTTAACATAAAATAACTATAATTCCAAATGTCCTCTTTTTGGTAGTTGACTAAAACCCATAACAATATGAACTTTAACGCAATGGCTAGAAATCCGCTATAAAGAAGAAATAACACCAGCCTGACCAATAATTTCACGTCTATCAGATGAGCTTTTTCTTTTTCATTAAAGAAATCATTGCCGATAGGTACAGCCCTTTCCTCATGCCTGAAATAACCTAAAATATCTGAATTTATTTTATCAATATCCTGGCCGGCTAATCTTTCGTATACATTATATTTTTTAAATTCAGATTTATAGAATTTTTCATCAAAAACAATAAGCCTAAAACTGATTAGATATAGATGGAGTGATATATTGAGGATTAGAAATAAGACCAGAATATATATACAATACCTTATGCCTCTTTTTAATAACTTATTTTTTTGCAATTATCTGCCTCTTTCTTATCCTTCTTCTTGCAATAATAAGCTCATCAATTATAGTATCAATTATTATGGCTTTTCCCTTAACCTCTCTTTGAGCTTCTTCAATCTCCCTGGCTACTTTTTCTGTAGCGCTCTTTTTTGGAACGACAAATGGCGAGCCGCCACCGCTCTCAAACATCAATGACCTAGGTATATAAGCTTCTAAAGGAAATCCTTGCACAGATTCTCTTATTGCCTGAAAACCTTTATCATAATTGACCAATATCTTGTCATATTTTATATCTGTGAACTGCTCATGCTCAGTTGGGCTGTAAAATCTGGCAGTGTAACCTGGAAGGTCTGCTTTGACCATATAATCCGCAGTAGCTGCCGCATCTCCAGCTGTAGAGAATGCATAGCTTGGGCTGTCATTTTTGTGGCTTGCTTGGTAGCTTGGGTGATGGTATGTCATCTTAATTCATTACCTCTTTCTGGCATTTTATCGCTTTGTTGATGGCCTCTTCGATCGAATCAACTTTCTTCTTCCTTATCTCTATATTTTTATTCTGCATTAATAACTCTTTGGGTAATTTTTCATGAATTGCTTTAAATTCATCCCCTTTTTCTTCTTTTTGCTCTCCTTTTTTAATATCATCTTCTATTGTATGCTGCTTTTCTTCGTCCTCTTTCTTTGCTTCATCCTTATCAACTGTATGATAATCTTGTGAAGGGCTGTTCTCGTATTTATTGATATCATCATATTGGTTTACCTTTGAATCAGGGCCAAATCTGCTGAGATCAGCGCCATGGCCTTCATAGTCATGAGTGCTGTAATTAGAACTTCCACATCCTGGTCCGCAATTGTTGCATTGGTATGCCATTTTATATCATAGTTTTTAGCTTTATGTCAAAAACCACTGATCAGATATTAGTGGCAAGTATAATCCATTTATATATGTCGTGGTTTTTGAGCATGCTCAGAAACTTTTTACAATCCCAAAATGGATTGGCTTTAAGCCACCGGTCCTAGACTAGTAAAAAGTTTCTGACATTTTTAATTATTTTGTTTTATGACATCAATAGTGACTTTAGCAATAGTCCCTGGCTTCAGTTCATCTTCCAGCAGCCTAGGTATGACTATTATTGCCTGGTTTCCGTGCTTTGCGATTCTTTTGGTTATTGTGTATTGAGCCATCTTATACATAACCCATACATAATAACTAATATATAAACCTTTCGATTTTGTAACTACTATTAAGAAGTTAAAAATATCTTAACATAGCAACATTTAAAAGCAGCATAAAATTTGTCTACTGTTATGAAAGTCGCAGTAGCAGGTGCAAAGGGTCTTGCAGGCAGCCTTATGACTGCTGCATTGATAGGCATAGCTGAATCTCAGGGAATTGAAAGGATTGTGCTTTATGATCGCCTAGGAGTTCCAGAAGAATTCAGGAAGCCAGGATTAGTTCACATAGTAGCTTCTGAAGAGATGTTCTGCCATAGTGGTGCAGATATCTATTATCTTGCATTGCACCCAGGTCCTAGCCGAGACAAATATCTTAATGCGCTTATCCCTCTTGGCACCAACATTTTGTCTGAAAAACCTATGTCTAATGCTGGCAGGCCAGGCCGTTGCGAACAATTAATAGCAGAAGCAGTGAATCGTAAAACTAACATTCTTTACAACTGGATATTAATCCCTCATAAGATAACGGACATGATATTAGGCTATCTCACTTCATTTGATGATGTGGCTATTAAAATTTTTGAAGCCTCTTTTCAAAAGAATCGTGAATCAAGGCATGATGAAAGAAACGCCTGTATTATGGAGACAGTAGAACTTCAGGAAGCAGGGCATCCAATCGCGCTTTTTTTGTATTTGATGGCAAAAGTCTCTGGCAAACAAGTAACCTTTCCTAGTTTGTTTCCAGATGGAGTTAGTGTACGGGCTAGAGCTAAACCTTATGACCCTCTAAATAGGGAAGATTATCCTCATGTTGTTAATGGATACACTCAAGGAGATATAGCAACACCAGACACCACAATTAATTTAAGAGTTAATTTCAAAAGATTTGACGGATTTAAACCAACATTGCCAGAAAAAAAGGTAAGGATAGAAGGAACAATTGATGGCAAAATTTTTACTATTGAAGCTAATTACCAGATTGGTGATGAATACTTAGCCATAAATGGAGAGCAACAGCAACTAGGCCGTGTTTCTTTATATGAGGATGTCTGGGTTAGAACCCTGCAAAACTTTAAAGCTATGAGAGATGACCCCAAAAGCATATTACCTGACCCTACTCTTTCCTATCTTGTATACCAATTAGGCATGGCTATGTGGCGTTCAGCAGATAGCAATGAAAAGTTGGCTTTTAAAACTGAGGATGCTCTTTTACATAATGCCTACAGGTATGCTACTAAACGCCATCCCCAATATAGTGCATCCCAATTTGTGCCTTTAGTAGCAGAACCAGCAAAATGGATTTTAGACGCAGGTATTGATTACTGGGCAAGAATGCGTGCAGAAAAAAAAGCGGATTTCCAACATTAGCTCATCTATTTCTTAACCAGCCTAACACGATTTATCCTGTTTATGTTTACATCTTCAATAATCACTTTATAATTCTCATCCAAATCTATCTCATCTTTTTCTTTTGGCAGCTTTCCTGTTTTGTTCAAAATATATCCTCCAAAACTCTCAAATTCCTCTGCCTGGAAATTCGTCTTTAATTTTTCATTGATCTCTCCGATATCAGTCTTACCCATTACAATCCAGCTTTTGTTGTCTATAGCGGAAATATTTGGCGCAATCCTATCAGTTTCATCAAATATCTCTCCAACAATCTCTTCCAAAACATCTTCCATTGTCACTAACCCAGAAACAGCACCTTGCTCATCTACAACTATAGCCATATGCTCTTGTCTTTTTTGGAATTGCTTTAATAAACTGTCAATCTTTTTTGTTTCTGGAACAAAAAAAGGCTCTCTCATCATATCTGCTATTTTCATATCAAAAAAACCCTTCTTACCTAAATACTCATATACCTCTTTTAAGTTAAGGATGCCTACTATCTTATCTTTGCTGCCTCCATACACAGGGAATCTTAGAAAAAGTTTGCTCTTGATGGTCCTTAAAGCATCTTTTAACTTGCTGCTGGAATTAAGGCAGACCATATCTTGCCTTAAAGTCATTATCTCCTCAACATTAACATCGTCAAATCTGAAAATATTGTCTATCATCTCCTTCTCAATCTCTTTTATAGAGCCAGCTTCTTCTCCAGCCTTGATGTAGCTTTTCAGCTCTTCTTCTGTGACCAATGGTTTTTCTCTTTTGATATTAAACATCTTCTTCAATAACTTAACAAACAGGTTTAATAGAAAACTTATTGGATAAAGAATAATGCTAATTATCCATATTGGCCTCGCAACCAATAAAGCGATTGTCTCATATTTGGGTATAACCAATGATTTAGGTGTTACTTCGCCAAACACCAGCAATAAAAAAGTCATAACTCCTGTAGCAATGCCAACAGCATTGTTCTCAAATATCCCAATAGCTAATTTTGTCGCAATTGCTGCTGCTGTAATATTAACCACATTATTTCCAATAAGTATTGTTATTAACATGCGCTGAGGATCGTCTTTTAGCTTCTTTAGTGTTCTAGCTCCGCGCTTATTCTTTTCAAGAAGATGCCTTGCTTTCAATTTGCTGACTTGCACCAAAGCCATTTCAGAGGCTGAAAAAAAAGCTGAAAGAGCAATCAAAACAATTAGGATGATTATTTCGTTTTGCATTTTACCTTTCTAACTAACTGTTTAAACTAGCCTCTTTATATTATAATTGCTTTTTCAATATATCTATAACCTCTTTTCCACATTTATCCCAAAATTCTATTATTTCTCTTGCTTGGGAAGCAAGCACTTTAAATCCCTTATAATTGGCATCGTGCCTTATTTTCTTAAACCTATCAAGAAAGTTTAATTTAAGCTTCTCTTTTATATCCGCCTCTTTTAAAATCTCAAGGCTGATGTCATGATTTGTCGGCTCATACCCTCTTAACCACCAACTGGCGTCTCCTAATTGCCTTACCGATTCATATATCTCTCTAAATATAACTGTTGCGCTGTCTTCAGTCAAAGGAATATCTTTTGCAATTTTAACATTGATTTCTACAGAGGATACCATAGATTTTATTCTTTCGGAATCTATTTGTCTTATTCTTAGTATCCCTGATCTAATCAAGGGATTTATCATTTCTTTTTTCATGGCTTAACCTCTAAAAAACCCAATAGGACTATCCCGTTTGCAATGTTGTTAAACAAGTTAATATTAACATTGCCCCTATTAAACAGGTGAATTTGGATATTTCTTTTAATTACATCTTCAAACACACCCAACTCTTTTAATCTAACCGTCTTATAATCTTCCAAACCAAGATTGCCATCCTCTTCTATAGCAATGTCAATGTCAGATTCTGATATGTCTTCACCCTTCCGAAAGCTTCCAAACAGAATAATTGACCTGGGATTTTTAAAATAATCAGAAAGAAACTCGACTAACCCACTTTGATAAATAAAATTAAGGTTATAGACAATCTTACTCCTCAAAAAATACCAATTTACACTGTTAGCTTTGATTCTCCATATTTTACTTAACTTCACTATTTCGATAAGCCCTACCTTTTGGAGCTCTTCCAGAATTTTTCCAACATTAGCTTTTGCAACTCCAGCCTCTTTGGCGAGGTCGCTTAAACTAAACTCTTTCTCTGGAAACCTAAACAATGTTTCGAGAACTTTATTTCTGGCAGTTTCTTCATATAACTTAGGGTATTTTTCTCGAACAATCAGTTTCTTCATATAACTTATGTTATATTATAGAACTATATAAATGTTTTGGTTTTTTGAATTCACATATGCTCCGGAGCTTCAATTCCCAAAACACCTAATCCATTCTCCAAAACCTGCCTTACGCAGCTTATCAGATAAAGGCGGGCGTTTTTTAAATGCTCATCTTCTTTTAAAATCTGGCAGCTGTGGTAAAACTCATTGAATGTTTTTGCCAGGTTGTAAATATAATTTGCAATCAAATGCGGCTGTAGATGCTCAGTCGCCTTATCAACCATCTCAGGGAATTCAGCCAGCTGTTTTATCAATTCTGCCTCAGCTGGTTCAACTAAAGAGGATAATTCCACCTTAGGAGGCAATTTTTTGCCATACTTATTGAAAATAGAGCATATGCGTGCATGGGCATACTGGATATAAGGAGCGCTTTCGCCTTCAAAAGACAAAGCAGAATCCCATTCAAAAATAACATTCTTTTCTGGAGAAACCTTTAGTATGGAATATTTTATTGCACCATACCCTATGCTCTTGGCTAGCTTTTCTAATTCTTTAGCTTGGACATCCTCATTCCTCTTTTTGATCTCTTCTTTTGCTTTCTTGACAGCTTCGCTCATAAATTCTTCAAGCAGAACAAGATTTCCTTTTCTTGTTGACATTTTTCCTGTTTTAAGCAGAACAAAAGAATAATGGACAACTTCAGGAGCTTTATAGCCCAACAATTGTAATGCAGCATTAATCTGCTGGAAATAAAGCTTTTGGTCCTCCCCTAATACGATTATGTTTCTGTCATACCCTTTCTTGATTTTGCCAATAGTATATGCTATATCTCTTAATGGATAAAGTGAAGTGCCATCAGCTCTTGTCAAGACAAAAACAGGGCTCTTCATCGCTAGATTAAACTCTTTCTGGTCAAGAACCTTTCTTTTCTCATCATCTGTAAATAACTTGCCTGTTTTTTCCAGTTTTTTAAGAACTTCATCGGTCTCTTTTGACCAAAGATAATCGCTTTCATAATCAAATTTATCATATTTGATGTTTATATCTGAGAATATCTCTGACTGACCTTTGATGCAAACATCAACGATATCCTTAAATTTCTTCTTTACTTCTTTGTCCCCTTGCTCTAATTTATGCAGCAGCTCAAAAACCTCCTTCTCTAGCTCAGGGTTTTTCTCAATCTTGTTGTTTATCTCAATATATATCTTCAATAAGCCCTCAAATGTAACTTTCTTATTTTTAGCGCCAAGAACAAGCATTGCAATCTGCTTTCCAACATCATTAACAAAATAATGCGTTTCTATATTATAGCTTTGCGACTTTAAAAGCCTTGCAACAGCATCCCCAATCAACGCATTTCTTGCCCTTCCGACATGAGGGCTAGCATTCGGATTAATGCTTGTATGCTCTATCAATACTTTTTTTCCTTTGCCTAAAGAGCTAAATCCATATTTTTCCTTTTTCTTTTGGATTTCCTCTAAAGTGTTCTCTGTCAAATCAGATTTATTCACAAAAAAATTGATGTAAGGCCCTTTTGTTTCTATCTTTTCTATAAGGTCTGTTTTCTTCAGCTTTTGAGAAATCTCATAAGCAATATCATTTGGATTTTTCTTGAAAACCTTTGCCAGAGCAAAGCAGGGAAATGCATAATCCCCGAACTCAGGATTCGGAGGCACTTCAAGCTCTATATCCTGTTTTAGCTCTTTTTTCAATAATTTAATAATCTCTTCTTTGAATTTGTCCATGATAACTTAGAAAATATATTTGTTTATATACTTTTCTTAACCTTCATATAAGCATCCCTAAAAGACATCCCTTTCTTGACTAGCTTATAAGCTTCTTCTGTCGCATATAGATCTTTTGTCATAGCTTTTTTGCAGTTTTCTTTATTAATATTCAATCCAGATATGACAAGAGCCATTACCTTTAAAGAATCCTCTGTAATCTTAGATCCTTTCATCAAAGGCTCTTTTGTCAATTGGAAATCACGATGATAGCCGCTAATCAAATTCGCGCATACATTCTTAACAGTAAACTCATAACCTAATACAACATGATATTTGCCCCTTATAAGCTCCAAAACATCTGGATTCTTTTTCTGAGGCATGATGGAGCTTCCTGTAGTAAACTCTTCTGGCAGATCTATAAACTTGAACTCCTGCATGCTAAACAGGATAAGGTCAGTTGCCATCTTATTTAGATCCAGCATGACATTTGTTAAGGCATTCAATACAATAGCCTCAAACTTGCCGCGAGAATTCTGGACATAACCTGTTTCCTGTATCTTTTTAAAACCCATCTCTTTTGTTGTTAATTGTTTATCAATCTCATATGGAACTCCATAGCCTGCAGCACTACCTAATGGATTTTGGTCAATTATTTGATAAGCGCTATCTAACAGTTTGATATCATCATCTAAAGCAGCAATAAATGCATTTGCCCATAGCTTGAATGAGGAAGGCATTGCCTTCTGGTAATGGGTATAGCCAGGAATAGCAATATCCTTTTTTGATAATTTTTTTAAACTATTAATTAATATGATTATTGATTTTTTTATATTGGTTATTTTATCTTTGGAATACAAGTGCAGGGCAACTTTAACTTGATCATTTCTCGAACGGGCAGTATGTATCTTCTTCCCCAAT